>JBJSWS010000242.1:0-6982 GCA_046085985.1 Actinomycetales bacterium | reverse complement strand
GATGAGCGAGTTATCAGCAAAAATCTGGCCGAAGAACGCAAAGAAAATCGATGAGAATTTAGTAATTGGTGGCTGCAAAGTATCTGATCTAGTTGCAAAATATGGATCGCCAATCTTTGTCTTCGACGAAGATGATTTTCGAACACGAGCAACGAAATGGAAGAATGAATTAGCAGCAGCGTTTGGCGCTAATTCGGGTTCGGTCATTTATGCAGCAAAGGCTTTTCTATGTATTGAAATTGCCAAGATTGTTGAAGAGATGGGGCTTGGTCTTGATGTCTGCACAGGAGGCGAGCTTTCAGTTGCCAGGGCGGCAAAATTCCCACCAGATCAACTTGAAATGCATGGAAATAACAAATCAGAGCGGGAAATTGAAGCTGCGATGAATTATGGAGTAGGAAAAATAGTTGTTGATTCGATGCAAGAGATTGATCGTGTAGCAAGACTCGCTAACGAAAAAAATCGGGTTCAAGAGATATTAATTAGATTAACGCCGGGTGTTGAAGCACATACCCATGAATATATTTCCACGGCGCACGAAGATGTGAAATTTGGATTCTCCATTGCCTCAGGTGCAGCTTGGCAAGCAATAACTGAGATTGAAAAGGCGAGCTCACTTCGTTTGGTGGGCGTTCATGCACACATTGGCTCTCAAATATTTAGTGATGAAGCGTTCCAAGAAACTGCAACTCGTTTAATCGGTTTCATGGGTAGATACGCCAAGGAATTTGGAAGAGAGTTGCCAGATTTGAATCTGGGTGGCGGTTTTGGCGTTGCCTACATCGACTCTGATAATCCAATTGCGCCCGCAGAGATGCTCTCCCAAATCTCAAAGATCGTTAATCAAGAATCAAAGAGAGTAAATATTTCAGCACCAAGAGTCTCGATTGAACCTGGTAGGGCAATAGTTGGACCCTCAATGGTGACTATTTATACGGTTGGTACAACTAAAGAAGTTAAACTCGAAACTGGCGAAACCAGACTTTATGTTGCAGTCGATGGCGGAATGAGTGACAACATAAGAACGGCCCTTTATGGCGCGCAGTACATTGCAGAGATCGCCAACCGCAAGTCAAATAGCGAATTAAGAAATAGTCGCGTGGTCGGAAAACATTGCGAATCCGGTGATATTTTGATTAACAACATAGAACTACCGATTGATATTTCACCGGGTGACTTACTCGCAATCCCAGTAACAGGCGCTTACGGCAGGAGCATGGCGAGCAATTACAACCACGTCCCAAGACCAGGCGTAATTTCAGTTAGCAACGGCAGTGCTCGTACCATTATCCGCAGCGAGACAGAGGCAGATCTCTTAAAGCTTGAAGTTAGTGAACCAGCCAGTCCGATAAGGGAGCAGAAGTGAGCGAAGTTAAGAGCGAGCTAGCTATTGGCTTGATTGGCTGCGGAGTAGTCGGTTCACAGGTTGTAAGACTTCTCAAAGAAGATTCTGGCGATTTTGTTGCTCGTTCTGGCGCAAAACTCCAAGTTAAGAAAATTGCAGTTAGAGATGTAAATGCAAAACGCGAGGGAATCGATAAGAGTATTTTGACAAGTGATGCAAACTCTTTGGTAACTGATCCAGATATCGACATCATTATTGAAGTAATGGGTGGACTAGAGCCAGCACGCCAACTTTTAATGACCGCAATTCAAAATGGAAAATCAGTTATTACCGCCAACAAGGCGCTCCTGGCTCATCACGGTGCAGAACTCTTTGAAGCCGCCGATAAGAATGGCGTCGATCTTTATTACGAAGCTGCAGTGGGTGGCGCAATTCCAATTTTGCGACCGCTTCGAGAATCAATAGTTGGCGACCACGTACATCGCGTAATGGGAATAGTTAACGGAACAACTAATTACATATTGACCAAGATGGATGAATCCGGAAGCGACTTTGCTTCGGCTCTTAAAGAAGCACAAGCGCTTGGCTTTGCCGAAGCTGATCCAACAGCAGATGTCGAAGGAACCGACGCTGCAGCCAAGGCTGCGATTTTGGCGGGATTGGCTTTCCATACTCGAGTAAATATCAAAGATGTCTCTTGTGAAGGAATAACAAAAATTTCAGCTAGAGATGTTGCAGTTGCCCACGATATAAATCACGTAATTAAGTTGCTTGCAATTGCTGAGGTAAGCACAAATAGCAATATTGATGAGATAACTATCAGAGTTCATCCAACGTTGATTCCTCGACAACACCCACTTGCATCGGTACGAGGCGCATTTAATGCAATTTTCGTTGAGGCAGAATCTGCTGGCGAGCTTATGTTTTATGGTCGAGGCGCTGGTGGCGCACCAACGGCAAGCGCGGTATTGGGTGACTTAATTGCGATTGCACGAAACAAGACTCGCGGCGGCGAAGGTCATGGCGAGAGCGATTATGTCCAATTGCGATTAGCCGATCGCGGTAACGTCTTAACGAGATATCTAATCCGGATGGATGTTGCAGATAAACCGGGCGTACTAGCTGCAGTCGCACAGATTTTTGCGGCGAATAATGTTTCGATTGAGACAGTACGGCAATCCGGGCAAGGCGCTAGCGCCGAACTAATTCTTATGACCCATAAAGCTAAGGAGAGCGCGCTTGCTGCGACAGTTTCAGCTCTGGCAAAGAGCGATGTAGTCAAGAGCGTTGAGAGTGTGCTGCGGGTTGAAGGCGGACAAGAGTGAATCTTTTTGGCGGTAAGAGTGCGCACCAGTGGCGCGGCGTAATTGAGGAATACCGCAAACGATTACCGGTAACTAAGAAAACTCCGGTGATAACTTTGAAAGAAGGCGGAACACCCCTGGTTTTCGCAGAGAAGTTATCGGCAATGTTAAATAATGAAATCTGGTTAAAAGTTGAAGGCAATAATCCAACTGGTTCATTTAAAGATAGAGGAATGACCGTTGCAATATCGAAGGCGGCTGAGGCAGGTGCAAAAGCAGTTATCTGTGCTTCAACTGGCAATACCAGCGCCAGTGCAGCAGCTTATGCAGTCAAAGCAGGAATGACGCCAGTTGTTTTAGTTCCGCAAGGAAAAATTGCGATGGGGAAACTGGCACAAGCAATCGCTCATGGTTCAAAATTGATTCAAGTAGATGGAAACTTTGATGATTGCTTAACGTTGGCGCGCGAACTCTCTGAAAGTTACCCAGTCTCGCTAGTTAATTCTGTTAATCCATTTCGAATAGAAGGACAGAAAACAGCATCTTTCGAAGTAGTAGATGCGCTGGGAAGAGCGCCTGATATTCATGTCTTGCCGGTGGGCAATGCCGGAAATATCACCGCTTATTGGAAAGGTTATGTCGAGTACAGCGGCATAGCTAAGTCCAAACCAGCTATGTGGGGTTTTCAAGCAGCTGGCGCAGCCCCGATAGTTACTGGTGAAATAGTTAAGAATCCAGAGACAATCGCAACTGCAATCCGAATTGGAAATCCGGCATCATGGCAACAGGCAGTGGCAGCTCGTGATGAATCAAAGGGATTGATTGATTCGGTTACTGATGAAGAGATATTAAGCGCATATCGAAAACTTGCGGCGGAAGAAGGAGTTTTTGTCGAACCATCAAGCGCGGCCGGAATCGCAGGCTTAATCAAATATCAGAAGTCAGGAAAATTGCCGAAAGATAAGCAGATCGTCGTGACAGTTACCGGCAATGGATTAAAAGATGTGCAATGGGTATTAGATGGGGCGCCAGCACCGATTGTGGTTCCGGTCGATGTTAAACGCGCCGCAGAAGTGATTGGATTGGCATAACCATGGCGCGCGGATTTAAAGATCGATTAACTTACAAAGCAACTCCGATACAAGTTTCAGTTCCAGCTTCATCTGCAAATCTTGGACCAGGTTTTGATGTGATGGGCTTAGCTCTCGAATTGCGAGATATCTATGTTGCTCAAATCTTGGATGAAGAAGTCTTCGATGTAGATGTAACTGGTGAAGGCGCCCAAGATGCAAAACTTGATGGAAAGCACTTAGTTATCAAATCCATGATGCGTGGCTTTGAATTTATGGGTGGCAAGCCACGAGGTATTGCGCTGCGCGCACTTAATCAGATTCCACATGGAAAGGGACTTGGCTCATCTGCTGCTGCAATTGTTGGTGGGCTTAATCTTGCAAGGTCTTTAGTTCTCTCTGGTAATTCACTTATGAGTGATGAAGATTTAATTGCGCTAGCTACAGATATCGAAGGCCATCCGGACAATGTTGCAGCTGCAGCGCTCGGGGGAGCGACTATCTCTTGGATGGAAGATCGAGTTGGTGTTCCGACAGGTTGCGCGGCAAGACTCTCGGTGGATCAATCAATCCGAGCGCTACTTTTTGTACCAAATACACAACTATCAACAGGTAAAGCGCGAAAGATGTTGCCGGAAACTATTCCTCATAAAGAGGCGGTAATGAATACCGGAAGAGCTGCCTTATTGGTTCATGCACTTTCGCAAAGACCTGATCTCTTATTTGCAGCAACTGAAGATTTCCTCCATCAAAAATATCGAAAAGAAGGAATGCCAAAATCAATTGATTTGGTAAATAAATTGCGATCTGCAGGTGTTGCGGCGATGATTTCCGGAGCTGGTCCTACTGTTTTAGTACTGCATAACAGCACCGCGGCAGAACACGATGACATTATTAAGAGCGCAGGGGCGGCTTTCCAGCCAATGGATCTGGAGCTTTCTCCAACAGGCGCTACCGTTTCTAACGCTTAATTACCGACCTGCGACATGCCAAACCACTAGTTCCGAATTTTGCCTACCGGCAAGGTGCTGATACATTTTCCTAGTCCGGCGGTTTTCGAGCCGAGTCTCTAATCCAAAACTTTTCGGTTTCACACCGATCCGATAGCAAATTAGAAGTAATTAAACCCAAAACAAGTTAATTCAAAACTAGAGAAAAGAAAGTTAGATGGCAGAAACCAATACACGTGCCCGGAGAGAATCAGGCGAGCTTTCAGCGTTGCTACTTCCGGAGTTAAGAAAGATTGCGACAAATCTTGGCATTGAAGGTGCAAGTGATCTTAAGAAGCCAGATTTAGTACAAGCAATCGCTGATCTACAGGCAGCAAATCGAGAAGCAGCTAGAGCAGAACGCGAGGCGCGACGCGCAGCAAGATTGCAACGCAGAAATAAGAATTCAGATGAAAAAGATGATGATTTGGGTGATGAAGAGAGCTCAGATGAGAGCAAAGGAAATGCCAGTCAAGATTTAAGAGGTGGCGACTCGCGTAATAACGATTCTCGAAATAGTGAAGAAGGCGATGACCGTGAATGGCGTCGCGACCGTCATCGCGGACGCGACCGCCACAGAGATCGCGGCAGAGATCGCGAACGTGACATAGTTATTTCAGAAGATGATGTTTTGTTACCAGTGGGTGGACTACTGGATATCTTGGAAAATTATGCATTTATTCGTACCGGCGGTTATTTACCTGGACCGAATGATGTCTATGTCTCTTTAAGCCAAGTTCGTCGTTACGGACTTCGTAAAGGTGATGTAGTTACCGGTCAAGTTCGCCAACCACGTGAAGGTGAACGCCGCGAAAAATTTAATGCGTTAGTTCGTGTCGACACCGTAAATGGCATGGAGCCAGAGACAGCGAAAGATCGCGTTGAGTTTTCCAAGTTGGTACCGCTATATCCACAAGAGCGACTAAGACTTGAAACAGAACCAAATGTTCTTACTACCCGTGTTATTGATTTGATTTCACCAATCGGTAAAGGACAGCGTGGATTGATTGTCTCTCCACCTAAGGCGGGTAAGACCATGGTCTTGCAGTCCATCGCAAATGCAATTACAACCAATAATCCTGAATGTCATTTGATGGTTGTCCTTGTTGACGAGCGCCCAGAAGAAGTTACCGATATGCAGCGCTCCGTTAAGGGAGAAGTTATCGCCTCTACTTTCGATCGACCAGCAGATGATCACACCACTGTTGCCGAATTAGCTATTGAAAGAGCAAAGCGTCTAGTAGAGCTAGGTCATGATGTTGTGGTCCTACTTGATTCAATTACTCGCCTAGGTCGTGCATATAACATCGCAGCACCTGCCTCAGGTCGAATTCTCTCGGGCGGCGTTGATTCAGCAGCTCTTTATCCACCTAAGAAATTCTTTGGCGCTGCAAGAAACATTGAAGAAGGTGGATCGCTAACAATTTTGGCTACTGCCCTTGTTGAAACTGGATCGAAGATGGACGAAGTTATCTTCGAAGAGTTCAAAGGAACAGGAAATATGGAGTTGAAGCTTGATCGCAAATTTGCCGACAAGCGAATCTTCCCTGCAGTAGATGTCGATGCATCTGGTACTCGAAAAGAAGAAATTCTTATGGGCCCAGAGGAATTAAATATTGTTTGGAAGTTGCGTCGCGTGCTACACGCACTTGATTCGCAGCAAGCACTTGAACTATTGCTAGAGAAGATGAAGGGCACAAAGTCCAACGTTGAGTTCTTGATGCAGGTCCAAAAGACCACTGTCGGTCCAGATCAGAACGGGAATTAGCCCTTTATCTAAAGGTTAGATAACCTACCGCTCCGCTGGTTCACCGATTTTCGGACCCAGCGAAAGGAGAAGAAATGAAGAACGAGATTCATCCAAATTATGTGACAACTACTGTCACTTGCGGTTGTGGCGAAACTTTTCAAACTCGCTCCACAATTGATTCCGGTTCACTATTCGTAGAAGTTTGCTCAGTCTGCCACCCGTTCTATACCGGTAAGCAGCGCATCCTTGATACTGGTGGCCGTGTTGCTAAATTCCAAGAGCGCCTAAATAAGGCAAATAACAAGAAGTAGCTTTCTTAAAAGAAGACCGCATCATCCTCGTTTTAGTCGAGGACGCGGTCTTCTTTTATTTTATTAGTTAATTAATTTAATAATGTATGAAAAACGGGACACAATTAGGAAGGAGTGAAAATGTCAATCAACGAGAATCGCTTCGCGACCATGCCAGAGATACTTAAAGAGTATGAATCTCTAGAAGCGGCGATGGCAGATCCTGCAATTCAC
>JBJSWS010000241.1:0-1095 GCA_046085985.1 Actinomycetales bacterium | reverse complement strand
TGAAGCAAAGAAGCGCCGTGAAGCTGCCGAAGCCTTTGAGCAAGCAGGTGCTGCCGATCGCGCTGCTGCAGAAAAAGCAGAGGGCGTTGTAATCGCTGAATATCTGCCAAAGCAATTAAGTGAGTCCGAGATTAAAGAATTAATTACTGCAGCAATTGCCGAAACCGGTGCTGCAGGTCCTGCTCAAATGGGTCTTGTGATGAAGAGCCTGCAACCAAAGATTGCCGGCAAAGCAGATGGCGGGTTAGTTTCCGGATTAGTTAAAGCAGCGCTTTCAGGAGGCAATTAATGAAATACGAATATGCAACTGTTCCATTATTAACTCATGCAACAAAACAGATTTTGGATACTTGGGGTTCTGACGGTTGGGAACTTGTGCAAGTTGTTCCAGCGCCTGGTGGCGGAGATCAACTTGTTGCATATATGAAGCGACCACTTCCATGACCGAAGTTCGCGCAAAATTAGCTGAACTAGGTTTAGTTCTTCCCGTTGCTGCAAAACCAGTTGCAGCATATGTACTAGCAATTAGAACTGGCAATTTAGTTTTTACCGCAGGTCAATTACCAATGGTTGATGGTGCGCTCTCTGCATCCGGAAAAGTTGGCGATAAAGTCAGCGTGGATGATGCCAAAAAGTTGGCACAGATCTGTGCAGTAAATGCTTTGGCTGCCGTTGAAACCGTTGCAGATATAAACAAGATTGCCCGAGTAGTTCGTGTTGTCGGTTATGTAAATGGCGTTGCTGGATTTACCCAACAACCAGCTGTTATCAATGGTGCAAGCGAGCTATTTCTACATATCTGGGGCGAGGCCGGAAAACACGCCCGCAGCGCTGTCGGTGTTGCTGAATTACCGCTTGATGCTCCGGTGGAATTGGAATTAACGGTAGAAATTAAGGATTAACGGCCGCGTTTTAGCAAGCGGTCGTAATCAATAATCATTACCGCACGCGCTTCTAATTTAATCCAACCGCGTTGCGCAAAATCAGCCAGGGCTTTATTTACGGTTTCACGTGATGCGCCAACTAATTGGGCAAGCTCTTCTTGCGTCAGGTCATGATGAACTAAGAAGCCATCATCTTTCTTCTCGCCAAATT
>JBJSWS010000240.1:0-2158 GCA_046085985.1 Actinomycetales bacterium | reverse complement strand
TGATGCGCGGCCAGCCATATCCGAAACCAACATACGCATATCGTTACCAACGCTTGCTGGATCTTCATGCTGATAAAGATTTGGATCAACTTTAATTGCCGACGCATGTAAACCTGCTTTATGAGCGAATGCAGAAAGTCCGACATATGGCTGACGTGCCGATGGCGCCACATTTGTAACTTCCGCAATTGCATGTGAGATTCGGAAAGATTCACGGAGCAAGTTATCTGGTAATAACTTCTTATCTTTCTTCAGTTCTAAGTTGGCGATAATCGAAACTAAATCGGCATTTCCGGTGCGCTCACCGTAACCGTTGATGGTTCCTTGTACGTGGGTCGCACCGGCCGCAACTGCAGCCATCGAGTTGGCGATTGCACAACCGGTGTCATTGTGACAATGGATACCGAATCGGGCTGAACTCTTACCAAGAACTTCGTGAACGACTTGTGAAAGTTCATCTGGCAACATGCCCCCGTTGGTATCGCACAGTGCCACTACATCAGCGCCAGCCTCAGCGGCAACTCTTACTACCTCTAATGCATAATTCGGATTGGAGCGATAGCCGTCAAAGAAGTGTTCTGCGTCAAGAAATACTCGCTGACCACCTGCCTTCAAAAACTCAATTGATTCCTTAATCATCGCTAAATTCTCATCAAGTGTTGTGCGAAGCGCCATCTCAACATGTCGATCATGTGATTTGGCAACAAGAGTTACAGCTGGAGCGCCAGACTCTGCTAGTGCAAGAAGTAACGTATCTTCACTGGCCTTTACATTTGGTCGCCGGGTAGCGCCGAAGGCAACGAAAGTCGCATTCTTTAATTTCAATTCTTTCTTTGCCAACTTAAAGAATTCGGTATCTTTTGGATTAGCTCCGGGCCAACCACCTTCGATAAAACCAACGCCTAGATCATCTAGATGACGAGCAATTGTTAACTTGTCATGTACCGAGAGATTCAATCCTTCTTGCTGCGCGCCATCGCGAAGCGTGGTGTCATATACATGGAATGAATCAGAGATTGTCACTAGCAGACCTTTCTCATCCAACCATGCTTATCCGCAACAGTTCCATGTTGGATGCCCAACAAATGATTACGAATCTCCATAGTTATTGATCCAGGATTGCCGTCACCAGTTTTCCAAGTTCCTTGGGAACTTTTCGCTGTGCCAATAGGTGCAATTACTGCAGCAGTTCCGCAGGCGAAGATCTCTGAAATTTCTCCAGAAGCAACTCCATCGCGCCATTCATCAATGTTGATCATGCCTTCTTCTGTTTTGTAGCCAAGATCTTTTGCCGCAGTCAAAATGGAGTCTCGGGTGATGCCGGCCAATAAAGTTCCTGTTAATTTCGGAGTAAAAATGGTTGCATCTTTACCTTTACCTTTTACAAAATAAAGATTCATGCCGCCCATTTCTTCAACCCAACGACGTTCCTTTGCATCAAGCCAGACAACTTGGTCGCAACCTTCTTTTGCAGCTTGCTGTTGTGCCAATAACGAAGCTGCATAGTTTCCACCACATTTTGCCTCACCGGTGCCGCCAAGTGCTGCTCTTACATATTCAGTAGAAATCCAGACAGTCACCGCTTTTGCGGCATTGAAATATGCAGCTGCCGGAGTTGCAATGACTGCAAATAGCGCTTTATTTGTTGGTCTTACTCCTAATCCAACTTCTGTAGCTATCATAAATGGACGTAGATAGAGAGATTCGCCAACTTTGCTAGGTACCCACTTTGCGTCTTGTTTCACCAGAGCTTCTACGCAGGAAACAAAATCGGCGACAGGAATTTCAGGTAATGCAATTCGTGCTGCACTTCGACTAAATCTTGCACCATTTGCATCAGGGCGAAAGAGTGAAATTGAGCCATCTGGTTGACGATAAGCCTTCATTCCTTCAAAAATTTCTTGGCCGTAATGGAAGACCATAGCTGCGGGATCTAATGAAATTGGTCCGTAAGCAGAAACTTCTGCATCATTCCAACCTGAACCCTGATTCCATTCTGCGGTAAGCATATGATCAGTGAAGTACTTACCGAATCCAGGTTCGGCAACATATTTTTCGCGAAGCGAATCAGCAACTAAATTAGAATTTGGCCTTACATTTATCTTCACTTTATCGCCTCCAATAAAGCATCACCAATCTGCGAAGTACTCCGCTTGGA
>JBJSWS010000239.1:0-2510 GCA_046085985.1 Actinomycetales bacterium | reverse complement strand
CTTCCCGTTCAGAGTGGACTATGTAATGATTGAACATACTTCTCGGTAGTACAGTTGATTAACTTAGAATGTTCCTTTCGCAGAAATTTCGACAAGAAATCTGTATCTATCTTCATCTTCCTAAATATTCTGAGTATTCGACAAGATTTTAGTTGATTTACTCATTCCTGATTCAAATAGATAGTTCCGTTAGCGTTGGCACTTTCGACAAATTGCGGATATATCTAGTCAAATTTAGATTCTATTCTGGGAAACTTACCGATTTCAAAGTTACTATTACTGCGTGAGAAAAATCGTGCTCTTTTTGATCTTCGCTTCGCTGAGCGCAAATACTAATTTAAGCGCGGAAGCCTCTCCAAAAATTAATACGGCGTGCTCAAAGGAAGGAATCAAAAAAAGTATCAATAATCAAAAACTCATATGCAGGAAAAGTAAAAACGGGCTTAAATGGGAAAAAGTTGAAAAATCGAATATAAATGAAACTGTTCCGAAGAAAATTCGAACTCAATTTGAAATATTAGCTAGTCAAAATAACGTCACTGGTAAATCCTTGAGAGAATTTAATCTTTATTCTGAGAAAACCACCTCAAAAAGTTCACCTGCTAAATATGTTTTTAGTCCAAACTCTGATTCATCGTATCAAGAATTCATTAAAGCAATAATTGAAAAGACTTTTCAGTACTTTGCCGAAGACTATAAGGATACACGAGACTTACCTGTCGTTTATGGAACGGTAGAAGACTTAGAGTGGTTACTAGATTATCTAACTGCCAACAATTTGGTAGACGCTTGGATTCCGAATGAGTACAGAGAAGACGTAAAGCGAAATGGAGAGAAAACTAATAGAGGTAGCTCAGATGTATGGGGAGATAGTAGAAATCAGATCAATATTTTACGAGGGAATAAGAACCCTAAGGTTGGCGAGGCAGATAGAGCATTTATTGCGCATGAATTTGTTCATGCAGTTCAGAATGATATTGCGGGCGGTCAATCCAACATCCCTTGTTGGACGGCAGAAGGAGGCGCTTCGTTTTTCGGAAACGCAATTTCTGCGAGATATTATCAAGGTGATTACATAAGAATGCGATATTGGAACTTGCAGATGGTTGGCGATGGTCAGCTAAAACTTTATCCCTGGAAATATAGCGATGATCAATGGATTGACTCATTCAAACGTTTAGAGAAAAGAGGAGATTTGTGCAGTTACGATGCACGAATTTCTTATGGAATTGGCATAGCTATGACGGAGTTGATGGTTGCCGATAAAGGTGTGAAAACTTTGATGGAATGGTGGGCAACTGGAAAAACTAGTGAAGGTTGGCGTAACGGTTTCAAGCGACTTTACGGATATGATCTTGATACTTGGTATTTAGAGAAAGCATTACCTTATGTCAAAGAGGTTTATGCTGGAAATACTCCAGATAAATCGCCGTAAGGGCGCTTGTGGTATGGAAATGATGCAGTGGTGGGTTGTGTAGGGATCGAACCTACGACCCGGTGATTAAGAGTCACCTGCTCTACCAACTGAGCTAACAACCCGTGGAGCGGAGGAAACTCTATAGCAATTCTTCAGTGGTTCTTACACCAAGATTTTGGTGATTTAGAGCCCAGTTACTCGCGGTTTTGGACCGCCGTTGATATTTCCGTATCGATGATGAGTTACTGAAACTGATTGTTCAAGTAACCAGCGAGAAGCTTCGATATCGCCGCGTTGTGCAACGGGACGATGATCAACAGAGATACCTTTATTTAGTAATTCTGCTTTTGGTGGATTAGATGAGGCTAGCCAACGAACTTTGGCGTAATCACCGGATAAAGATTGATAATCGCTTGAGATAACTACATCCGCTTTAGTTATTGAAGTTATGTGATTAATCAATTCAAGTTCAACATTTGTCGTCGTTTCGTCAACAAAGACCAGAATTGGTTTGGAGTAACGTCGATATCTTTGGTAATTCTTCTCGACAGATAGTCCTGAATGATCTATTGCTTTGGAACCAACTGAACTCCACCATTTCTCTACGCCAAATTTAGCTGCACGGATATCAGTGACACGTGGCCAAATTCTTAAAGCATTTACATAATTCCAGCCACCGGCTTTTGCATTCGGGCCTACAGACGATCGCTTCCAGCCACCAAATGGTTGGCGATTTACTATGGCACCTGTTGTGCCACGATTTACGTAAAGGTTTCCGGCTTCGATGCTATTGATCCATTCTTCACATTCAAATTGATCAAGTGATTGAATGCCTGCAGTCAAACCAAAATCAGTTTCGTTCTGCCATTTAATCGCTGTTTGTAAATCTGGTGCTTCGATCACCGCAAGTACTGGACCAAACCATTCATTGCGATGAGACCAAGATCCTGCTTTAACGGCAACTTTTACACCTGGCTGCCAGAGCAATCCTGCAGTGTCTAATTGTTTTGGTTCAACTAACCAGCTTTCACCATCATCCAAAGATGTTAGCGCTCGAGATATTGCGTTTTCTGGCTTGCGAATTACGGGACCA
>JBJSWS010000238.1:0-1136 GCA_046085985.1 Actinomycetales bacterium | reverse complement strand
TGGCTCTCCTGGAAATTAACTGGATCAGATTCGATCAACGATTTATTTACCGATCGCTCTGATGCTTCAGGTACTGGTTACTTTGATAGCAAGAGCAACGAGTATCAAAGAGATATTTTTAATAAAGCACTTTTAAGTGATCGCGAAGTAGTTCTACCAACAGTTATTGCTCCGGATAAATTTGGTGGAAAAACTAAAGCCGGAATTCCTATCGCAGCTGGAGCCGGTGATAACGCCGGGGCTGCACTTGGACTTGGCGCAGCTGTTGGTGATTTAGTAATTTCACTTGGCACAAGTGGCACTGCTTTTGCCGTCTCTTCAATATCAACCCATGATCCAAGCGGTGAAATTGCCGGCTTTGCCGATGCCACTGGAAACTTCTTACCGCTTGCTTGCACACTAAATGCGGCAAAGGTCTTTGCAACAATCGCCGATACCTTGGGAGTATCGCTGGATACTTTTAGTGAACTTGCACTTTCAGCTCAAAGCGGAGCTAGCGGATTGCGCTTACTTCCACATTTTGATGGCGAACGAACGCCAAATCGGCCAAATGCCAGAGCAAATTTCCAAGGTATGACCCATCAGAATTTCACTCGTGAAAATATCGCCCGCGCTGCTATCGAAGGTGTTGTTGGCGGAATGATCTTTGCTGCAGAAGCGCTAAAGAAGACTGGCTTTACGCCGAAACGAATTCTCTTAATTGGTGGCGCTGCAAAGAATCCGGCAGTTCAAAATATTGCTGCTGAGATGTTTAATTCAGCAATCACAATTCCACCAGCTGGTGAATATGTCGCAGATGGCGCCGCTAGACAGGCCGCGTGGGCCTTAACAGGCAAGTTACCAAATTGGCAGATTGGCGATGTTAAAACCGTTGCACCAAAGCAAAGTTCTACTGTTGCAACAGATTACATCGAGCTAATTAGCCAGATTTAATTTAACGCCCAGCGCACCGTAACTGTTACTGAAACTTCAGTCTCACCAAGATCAATCTGGGTGGAATCAGCAGCCTTTTCAGTTCCGAGCATTGGAAAAACATATGAAGGCGCGCTCGCCTCAGTTAAGAAGATAACTCGACCTAATGATTGGCCAAGTAATTTTGCATAAGATGAAGCGCGAGCTCTGGCATCTTTAACGGC
>JBJSWS010000237.1:0-1115 GCA_046085985.1 Actinomycetales bacterium | reverse complement strand
ATATTCATCAAGATTGGTGCGCTTACCAAAACCACCATCTGTTGCAGTAATAACAAATTGTTCTTCGCTGGCGCGTTCACTGCGGATTGTTGCCATAGAAAGTAATTGATCCCCAGAACGGAACTTCATTCCGATTACTCCAGTGGCAGATCTTCCCATCGGGCGAAGTGCATCATCATCTGCGGTGAAGCGAAGTGACATTCCTTTTCTTGAAATTAAAAGGAGTTCATCTTTATTGGTAATCGCAGATGCAGCGACTACTTCATCCTTATCTTTTAAAGTGATTGCGATTAAGCCACCAGTGCGTGGTGAGTCATATTCCTCAAGTGGGCTCTTTTTAACAATTCCAGACTTTGTAGCTATAACAAGATATGGAAGCGATGTGTAATCAGTAATCGAAATTACTGATGCAATTGTTTCATCTGGTTTAAAAGCCAAGAGGTTTGCAACATGTTGTCCGCGAGCATCACGGCCGGCATCCGGGAGTTCGTGAACTTTGGCACGATATACCCGGCCTTGATTTGTGAAAAATAGCAGCCAATTGTGGGTTGATGCGGTGAAGAAATGTTCCACGATGTCATCTTGTTTTAGGGCGGCACCTTTAACGCCTTTACCGCCACGACGTTGTGATCTATAGAGATCGGCACGAGTTCGCTTTGCATAACCACCACGGGAAATGGTTACAACAACTTCTTGATTTGGAATTAAATCTTCAACAGAGAGATCGGTATCGCCACCAGCGATGATCTGGGTACGGCGCTCATCGCCATATTTTTCAGCGATTTCAGCGAGTTCTTCTTTGATGATGGTTCGTTGTTGAGCTGGATCGTTGAGGATTCTATTTAATTCGATGATCTCTGCCATCAATGTGTCATATTCATCATTGATCTTCTGCCGCTCAAGGGCAGCAAGACGGCGCAGTTGCATATCCACAATTGCATTAGCCTGTATTTCATCAACTTCAAGAAGTTTTATTAGGCCTTCCCTGGCTGCATCAGAGTTTGCGCTGGCGCGGATCAATGCGATTACAGCATCAAGTGCTTCTAGGGCTTTTAGATAACCGCGCAGGATATGAGCGCGTTTCTCTTTTTCAGAGAGACGGTATTTGGTACGAC
>JBJSWS010000236.1:0-4356 GCA_046085985.1 Actinomycetales bacterium | reverse complement strand
TCATTCCGCTTAATTGCCGCATTTTCTGCAGGTAAGCCAAATGCATCCCATCCAATTGGGTGCATTACATTAAAACCACGTTGGACCCAATAGCGCGCAATAACATCACCAAGTGCATATGCTTCTGCATGACCCATATGTAAATCACCAGATGGATACGGGAACATATCGAGGACATATTTCTTAGGTCGGTTGTCATCACTTCTGCCGGACTTAAAGGGAGCTAATTCATCCCAGACAGGAAGCCATTTCTCCTGCACTCCATGAATGTCATATGCCTCATGCATGTGCTTAGGTTACCGCCATATTACGCCGGTTAATTCTTCACTTACTTGCCAAAGATTTGCTGCAAGATTTTGATCATATGCGATAGATCTTGCTCTCACTGCTCTTGGAAAACCTCGCATCTCCATAAATCCATCTGGACCTAAATATGTTGCTCCATAAAGATTTGGGAAGGTTGCAGCGCAAAGCATCGGCAATGCGCCACGCGAAGCAGATTGAGCTACTACTGAATTTAGGAAAGACGTAGCTCGTTCTTCCCATAAGTTTCCTCGAAATTGCGGACCGACAGCTTGTAGATTTGTATTTGAGTAACCGGGATGTGCTGCAAATGCGTGAAAGCTCCAATTACTACTTCTTGCTCTGCGTTCAAGTTCAAAGGTAAAGAGCAGATTAGCCAATTTGCTTGCTCCGTATGCTCCCCATGCAGAGTACTTATTTTGTCCCAAGCAAATATCGCGTATTGCAACTGGCGTATTTGCACCAAAAGATCCAGTTCGGTGTGCCTGGCTTGAAACCGAGACAACGCGCTCTTGAATGTAATCTTTTATTAATCCCGCAAATGCAAAGTGGCCCAGGTGATTTGTTCCAATCTGCATCTCGAAGCCATCTTTAGTTGTTCGAAATGGAATCGCCATGATGCCGGCATTTAAAATTAAGACATCAATCTTGTAATCTATTTTTCGTGCGGCACTTCGTGCGCTCTCCAAATCAGTTAAATCAAGTTCCAATAAATCAACTCTTGAACTTGAAAGCTCGCTCTTGACTTTCTCAGCTTTTGCCAAATCTCTGGCTGCAATAGTCACCGATGCACCAGCTCGAGCTAATTCGCGCGCTGCTTCTTTCCCAATGCCACTAGTTGCGCCTGTGATCAGAAATCTTTTTCCAGATTGATCGGAGATATCTGCTGCGCTCCAACGATTTGGAATTCGTTGTAACGGTAAGCCACGAATTTCTTCCATGTGGAGCTAAGGGGACTTGAACCCCTGACCCCCTGCATGCCATGCAGGTGCGCTACCAGCTGCGCCATAGCCCCGTAAGCAGGCGCACCTTACCTCAGGCGCCGCTCTCTTCTCCATAAATAGGTTCAGGTAACGATCCAGCATTATGTTCCACCAAAATCCATCCAGCGCGGTGATGACCATTTTCCAAAATTGACCAAGATGCATTGGATAAACCACCGATGCTTGCCCATTGCGTCATTGGTAAACCCAACATTTTTCCAATAATTATTCTGGCTGTTCCGCCATGTGTTACTACAACCAATGTCTCAATCTCATTATTTAGCGCACTCTCGATTGCGGTTACGGCACGTAGTGCAATCTCACTCCTACGCTCTCCAAAATTTCCGGCTGGTTCATCGTTTCCATCGAGCCAATTTACAAATTTCTCATAATCATCTGCTCGATTTTCAGCACCAGTCCTACCCTCCCACTTTCCGCCATTTGTTTCGCGCAAGCCTGGGTCAATATGAATTGGTAGCCGCGAAATATTTGCTAGCTCCTGCGCAGTTTGTTTTGCTCTTATTAGATCGCTGGAAATTATCTTCGATGGCCGTAATCCAAAAAGAAGAGGTGCGGCTTTTCTCGCCTGATCTATTCCAGTCTGATTAAGTGGAATATCTGAATGCCCCTGAAATCGATTCGCCAAGTTCCAATCAGTCTGTCCATGTCGCCATAAAACAATGCGCTGAATCATATTTTCTTCGCCTCATCTACCTTAACCGCAGCAATTTCTATTCTCGGGCAATCATTCCAAAGTCTTTCGAGCATGTAGTAACTTCTAATTTCTTCAGTTTGAATGTGTATCACTAGATCTTCATAATCTAAGAGGACCCAGTGCGGCGATTTCTCGGTTCTTACTGGCTTTTCACCATCGATAGCCAGTTTCAATTCAATTTCATCGCCAATCGCATCAATCTGTCTTTCGTTCTGACCAGTTACTATGAGAAATACCTCGCTAAGAACCATTTGCTCTGTTAAATCAATTGCCAGTAAATCCTTACCTAATTTACTAAGTGCGGCTTCCGCTGCTGATTCGAGCAAAGCCAAAGTTTGTTTACGCGGCGCCATAAAGTCCGTTTCGCTTTATGAATTCTAAAACTGAAGATGGGACGTTGTTAGAAATATCTTGATCTGCGCGCAATTGATTTCTTATCTCACTCGCCGAAAGATCTAGAGCAGCAATTTTACGCCTCTCGAATTGGACTTCTAGTGGAGGAACACTTTCTGTATATCCTGGCCGCTCGATTACTAGAAACTTCACAATTTTTGATAGCTCAGAAAAATTATGCCAAGTTTCAATGCTAGGAAACGCATCGCTACCTATAACCCAATAAATCTCATGTTGAGGATATTTTTGCGAAATTTCAGTTACCGTATCAATCGCAAAAGATAAGCCATCTCGCTTCACTTCGATGTCGGCTACTTCAACTCGAGAGTCGCTTCCGATCGCTTGCGCGACTGCCAATCTGGTCATTTCAAATCTATCTTCTGCAGATGCGATGGCACTTCGCTGAGACGGAGTACCAGTTGGGACGATAATGAATTTATCGAATTCTCCTGTATTGGTTAATTCTTTGATCAAATGTAAATGACCATTATGAATTGGGTCGAACGTACCGCCATATATGGCGCACTTATTAATCTTTATCAAGTCGCATTACAAGGTAAAGAAGGAACATCAAAACTCCGAAGGCAAGAATTCCAAAGAATGCTGGCGGGGCTGGAAGTTCGCGTCCTTTTTCGCTCAACAATTCGAGAGCCTGACTGTTTGTTAGGAATTTACTCATGGCACAATCTTATCTCCTAGACCGTTCCGTTCTCTAACAAGGCGAGAAATTCTCGTTCATCAAGAATTCTTACACCAAGCTCTTCTGCCTTCTTTGCCTTGGACCCAGGTGCATCTCCGACAACTACATAATCGGTTTTACTGGAGACCGAAGATGCCGATTTGCCACCCCTGGAAGTGATTTCTTCGGCAACGCCATCTCTCGTGAATTTATCGAGTGAACCTGTGACAACAATTGTTAGGCCCGCAAGAGTTTGTGGTTTTTGTTCGGTAGCTTCGGCTTCAAATCTAACGCCAGCGCTCCGCCATTTATCAATTATCTCTTTATGCCAATTAACTCCAAACCATTCTTGGATGCTCGCGGCGATGACATCGCCAACACCATCAATATTTGCAAGCGAAATCTGATCTGCTTTTGCGATTGCATCAAGTGATCCAAATTCTTTTGCAAGAGCTTGTGCCGCAGTTGGCCCGACATGGCGAATCGATAGGGCAACCAAGATACGCCAAAGTGGCCTTACTTTTGCAGTCTCGATTCCGCGCAAGAATTTTTCGGCATTTGCACCGAGTGTGCCATCTTTCTTTCTAAAGAAATCACACTTCAAAAGATCTTTCTCGGTTAAGCTAAATAAATCACCTTCATCCTTTATAAGCCCCGCATCTAAGAGAGCTTGTCCAGCCTCGTAACCAAGTACATCAATATCAAGAGCAGCTCGTGAGCCTATGTAATAAACGCGTTCGCGAAGCTGTGCTGGACACGATCTTGCATTTGGACAACGGATGTCGACATCACCTTCGCTCATGGCCTTCAAAGCAGTGCCGCACTCTGGACATTTCTTAGGCATTACAAATTTCTTTTCTGCGCCAGTTCGCTTTTCGATTACTGGTCCAAGAATTTCTGGAATCACATCTCCGGCTTTACGCAGCACCACGATGTCGCCAATTAATACACCTTTTCGCTCTACTTCTTCTAAATTATGAAGAGTTGCGTTTGTGACGGTTGATCCAGAAACTTTAACCGGCTCCATAAATCCAAATGGAGTAACACGTCCAGTTCTTCCGACACTGACTCGAATATCTAATAGCTTTGTTGTAACTTCTTCCGGCGGATACTTGTATGCAATCGCCCATTTTGGAGCCCGTGAAGTCGTACCAATTATTCGCTGCAGATTACGCTCATTTACCTTGATAACGACGCCATCGATTTCATGTTCTACATCATGTCTATGTTGCGCGTAATAATCAATAAATTTCTTTACTTCACTTCTACTTTTAACGACTTTA
>JBJSWS010000235.1:0-2620 GCA_046085985.1 Actinomycetales bacterium | reverse complement strand
GTTTTGTCGCATCTTTCCACTGATATGTGCCAAGACCTTATGTCCATTTGTGAGTTCAACTCGGAACATCGCATTTGGTAAAGCTTCAGCAACAGTGCCTTCGATTTCGATTGCACCATCTTTTTTTGCCAAACTTTTACCTCTTCGTTTTCTTCCTTGAACCCTCATTTGGGCAGAGGGCGATTCTAGGAGGGGGGTGGAAAAAAGGGAAATTCGCTTAGCTTCGAGCGCGACGGCTCCATGCCCCGGGCTCGCTAAGGGCGCGAGTCACCCGAGCCGGAAAGTTCCCGCTTAGGACTTGGGCCAAAGTGACCTCTTCCAAGATATCGCGTAGCGAAGATCGCACAGCAATCCATACCTTCTTTAAATGTTTTGACTGACCCGAATATTCAACGGATTCTGGCCGTTCGCCACGTACTGCAGCTAGCGGACCATCAATTGCGCGAATTACATCTGCAATTGAGATCTCATTTGAATTTCTACTTAGAGCATGGCCGCCGCCAGGTCCACGGAAACTTTCAATGATTCCGGCCTGCCGTAATTTTCTAAGAATCGACTCTAGATACTTCAGTGAAATATCTTCATCTTCAGAAATTTCCTGGGTACTGACTCTTAACTCTTTACCTCTATTTTGTTTTGCGCTCGAGCGGTGCGCAATATAAAGAAGTGCGCGGACCGCATAATCCGAAGAGGCTGAGATGTTCACGGGTAAATACTCTCAGGAAGAGTTGAGCGTGTCCAAGTTGTCATGGGTTAATTTCCTTTATACCCTATCTGCTTACTAGGAAATTGGAGCGTAAATATGAAGCGAGTTCTCTCCCTACTAATTGTTGGATCGCTATTGGCTATGCCTACCGCCAGCGCCGCACCTAAAGAAAAGGTCGCACCAAAGGTTCGCATTGGATTCTTTGCAAATGTAACTCACGCACCTGCCCTAGTGGGACAAGATCAGAAATTCTTTGAAAAGTATCTAACTAAAGATAAGACCAGCGTTGAATACATTGCATTTAATGCCGGGCCAACTGCGATTGAAGCAATGAAAGCCGGAGCCCTTGATGTCACATATATCGGACCGAATCCAGCAATTAATGGATTTGCTGGAACTCGCGGCACACTCCTAAAGATTGTTAGTGGTTCAACTTCTGGTGGCGCAGAGCTAGTTGTTAAACCAAGTATTAATTCAGTCGCAGATCTACGTGGTAAAAAGATTGCCTCGCCGCAACTTGGAAATACTCAAGATGTTGCGCTACGTGCTTGGCTCAAAGAGCAAGGTTTATCTACTTCGATTACCGGTGGCGGAGACGTAAACGTTATTCCGACTGAAAACGCTCAGACCTTGGCGCTATTTCAGAAGGGTGATCTAGATGGTGCGTGGTTACCAGAGCCTTGGTCGACGCGCTTAGTAACTGAAGCAGGCGCAAAGGTATTTCTCAATGAGAAAACTCTTTGGAAAAAAGGGCAATTTGTTACTACTCATATCATTGTAAATAGTGACTTTCTTAAGAAATATCCCGGAACTATCCGCTCGATCCTTAACGGACACCTTGATTCATTGAATTACATCGCAAAAGATTCCACCAAATCTAAAGATGCGGTACAGCGCCAAATTGAACGTGTTACTGGAAAACGTTTACCAGATGCAGTTTTGGATCGAGCTTGGACCAACTTAACCTTTACTGCAGATCCAATTTCCCAGTCATTAAGAAAGAGCGCAGATGATGCGGTAGATGTTGGATTGCTAACAAACCTTGGCTCGCGTGGACTTTCTGGAATTTATGACCTACGAATCCTTAACTCGCTTCTAAAAGCAAAGAAAGCGAAGGTTGTAAGTTCGGGCGGACTTGGACAGCAATGACCAATGCTCTAGAAATATCAGGTCTGCATAAATCTTTTGATGCTAGTTATGTTTTAGAGGATTTGAATTTGCAGGTTCGTCACGGTGAGTTTCTCTCTATTGTTGGCGCTTCTGGTTGCGGCAAAAGCACGTTGCTCAATTTGATTTCTCAACTAGATCAACCTTCTTCAGGCAAAATTCAAACATCCTCTCGACCAACGTTGATGTTTCAAGAATCAGCACTTCTTCCCTGGCTTGACGCAGCCGCGAATATTGAATTACCGATGAAGTTAAATGGCATCGCCAGAGAGGAGCGCAGAACTAAAGCTGCTGAGTTATTAGAACTTGTTAATTTAAGTAGCTCAGCCTCCAAAATGCCTCACGAGTTATCTGGCGGAATGCGCCAACGCGTTGCCATTGCTCGCGCCCTGGCACAAGACTCAAAGATCTTGCTGATGGATGAACCGTTTGCCGCTTTAGATGCAATTACTCGAGACCTTTTACATGATGAACTTTCGCGAATCTGGCGTGCTAAAGAATTAACGATTCTCTTTGTAACGCACAATGTGCGCGAGGCGATTCGCCTTGGTCAACGCGTTCTGATGATGTCATCACGTCCTGGTCGCTTCATCGCAGAGTGGCAGGTTGATATAAAAGAACCGCGCCGGATGGATTCCCCTGAAATTGCTAACTTAGCTAGCAAGATAACCGACGAGTTGCGCAAAGAGATTAAGAGGCATGCTCATGTCTGATCGCCAAGATGAATTACGTCAATTAGAAGCCGGG
>JBJSWS010000234.1:0-8652 GCA_046085985.1 Actinomycetales bacterium | reverse complement strand
CCGCTATTGATTATGGCGGCTCGAATGCGATCTCTCGCCTCATTTAGCGTTGCATCTGGTAGACCTAATAGCGAATAAGTCGGCAATCCATTTGAGACATCAACTTCGATATCAATTAATGAACCATCGAGTCCTGCAAGTGCTATTGCCTGCGTTCTAGCTAGTGTCACAGAATCTGCTCTCGGTAATCAAGAGAGAAATCACCAGATCTGCTGATTAAAACCCCCGCAACATCTATTTGATAATTCGATCCTAATCTCTGATTGGTAGCCAGCCAGGCGAGCGCCAACCGCTGAATTCTCAATAATTTATCTGAGTTAATTCCTTCAAGCGGATCTCCAAACGAAACACTGGTTCTGGACTTAACTTCCACAAAAACTATTGCGCCATTGGGGTTCTCCGCGACGATATCTATCTCACCTTCGCGAATTCGCCAATTGCGGGCCAAGATTCGATACCCACGTGCCTGCAATGCTTTGGCTACGTATTCTTCCCCTGATTTACCAACGCTGGACGGCGCAGGAGTAATAGCCACATGCGGAAATCTAAATTCTTAATTAAAAGAAGTTAGGAAAGTTATTTGAACTGTGGATTAATCTTGGCAATCTCTGCCACATTTGCATAACTTTGTCTGTGAATATCCGATACGCCAAGTTTGCGCATCGCAGCCTCATGTACTGAGGTGGAATAACCTTTATGGTCAGCAAATCCATAACCAGGATACTGGCCATCTAGATCAAGCATGATGCGGTCCCGATGTACTTTCGCCAAGATTGAGGCTGCAGATATCGAGAGGGCAACTTGGTCGCCCTTCCATACTGCCAAATTGGGTGCGTCTAATCCTGGTATCGAGTAACCATCGGTTAGGACATAGTCAGGTTTTATCGTTAGGGCATTTACTGCCCGCCTCATTCCTTCAATATTGCTGCGTTGTAAACCAATCTCATCAATTTCAATTGATGCGATTTCGATAATCGAATATGAGGTTGAGTTCTCAATGATCACATCAAAAAGTAATTCTCTTGATTTAGGTGTTAGTTTCTTAGAATCTGTTACTTTTTCAAGTTTCTCACTTTTTAAGTCCTGCAAAATCACAGCCGCTACGACAAGTGGACCGGCACATGCACCTCTACCGGCCTCATCAACACCGGCAATACTTGATAAGCCGACTTTGAGGAGGTTTTCCTCAATCATTTCTGAAGCGGGATCTTTGCCAACGATGCAGATTTTTCTAAAATTCCAATATTTGCAAAGGGCCATATAACTACGACAGCACGTCCCGTAACTTTCGCTAACGGCACCATGCCCTTATTTGGATCATCGGTGTGAAAACGTGAATCAGAACTTGCGCCACGATGGTCGCCCATTACCCAAATAAAGCCCTCAGGTACAGTCACATCAAATTCAGTATCAGAAGGAACATCGCCTGGATAAATGTAAGGTTCGTCGACAGCAACACCGTTTACTTCTAACTTGCCATCTTTTGTACAACAAACAACATGATCACCGCCAACGCCGATTACGCGCTTAATCAAATATTGTTTAGCTGGATCAGGCAGAACTCCGACAAAGACCAAGGAATCTTTAACTAATTTAATTAGACCCGTGTTGTCATCGTATGGCTCCGATAGCCACTGGGCTGGATCTCGAAAGACAACAACTTCTCCTCTTTTTATTTCGCTAAAAAGAGCGCCAAATTTATTTACTCCAACCCGATCGTTAACGAGGAGGGTGTTCTCCATCGAGCCTGATGGAATGTAGAAGAATTGAATTAAGAAAGTTTTAACAATGATTGAGAGAATTAACGCTGATACAACGAGTATCGGTAATTCGCGAAGGGTGGAACCTTTGCGAGAGGACATTACCTAAGCTTGTGGTTTCTCTTGAGTTTCTGCTGAAGTTTCTGCTGGAATTTCAGCTGGAGTCTCAACGACTTCTTCTACTACTGGAGACGGAGTCTCAACGATGTTCTCAACTTTTTCTGCAACAGGAGTTGTTTCTGAATAAATTGCCTCAAGATCTTCTCCACCGCGACGTTCGCGAATCTTGGCAGCCTTGCCGCGAAGATCGCGTAAGTAGTAAAGCTTGGAGCGACGAACCTCTCCTTTTCGAACTAGTTCAATTTTTTCGATAACAGGTGCGTGCACTGGAAATACGCGCTCAACGCCAACCCCATAAGAAATTTTGCGAACGGTGAAAGTTTCGCGAATACCCGAGCCTCGTCGTGCGATTACCAAACCTTGGAATACCTGTACGCGGCTCTTATTGCCTTCGATAACTCGAACGTGAACCTTTAGTTCATCGCCAGGACGGAAATTAGGGATGTCCTTGCGGAGTGATGCCGCATCAACTGCATCTAAAACGTTCATGATTCATTCCTTATCGGCTTATCTAGTCTCGAATCGGCTAGCCGCCGTATCTTGCCACAGGGATAGGTGAAGCGCTAAATCGCGCTTATCCAGCCTCCTTGGGCGATTATTTCGGCACCAAGTTCGCGATATAGGTCGGGTCCTGCAACTAATACGAAGTGCTTTTCGCCTTCTGGAACTCCTGCTACTGCCAGGAATTTGGCGCCAGCTTCGCGAGCAATTAAAGATGCAGCTGCAAAATCCCAGAGATTTACTCCCGCCTCAAAATGAGCATCTAGAGCACCACTTGCTACTTGGCAGATATCAGCCGCACATGCTCCTAACCTTCGCAAGTCTCTAACTTTCGGAATTAAATATTTTAGGAACTCTCCCTGCTTAGTTCGTGCTGAGATGTCATAAGCAAACCCAGTGCCAATCAAGGCACGATCTAATGGGACTGATTCGTTACAGCCAATTCTTTCGCCATTGCAAAATGCTCCTTGGCCACGAATTGCAGTCCAAGTCAAATTTAACGAAGGAGCATGAACAACACCGACTACTGTTTCATTTTCATCCTGGATTGCAATGCTGATACACCAACCAGGTAATCCGTAAAGATAATTAACCGTGCCATCTATCGGGTCGATTATCCAGGTAAAACCAGTCGTGCTCACTTGGTTTGTACCCTCCTCACCGATGATTCCATCTCCTGGTCTAATTTCTTTGATACTTCTTACTATTAATTCTTCGCTTTCATGATCTCTTTGCGTAGCAAAATCAAGCGCACCACTTTTCTCTTGAAGTTGAAAGTTAGATGGTCGCTGTAACAATAGGTTTCCAGCAGAATTCGCAATTTCTACGGCGATTCTCAGCAACTCTGCTTCTAATGTCATGTCGGAATCTAATCACAAGTACACTTCCCCAAATGCTCGCTCCTTATCGACGACTTTTTGCAATTCCAAATGGGTGGAAATTTTCACTAGCTGCCTTCATATTGCGACTCCCTATTTCCATGCTCTATCTAGCAATGGTCTTATTTGTAGTTGCCGAAACCGATTCGTACGCAATGGCTGGCGCACTCTCAATGGCTGCCTCTGTCGTCATCTCAATTGCGGCTCCACTTTGGTCCAGAGCTGCAGATCAGTTTGGGCAATCAAAAATCCTAAAGATTACAGCTCCGTTACATATCTTTTTCATGGGAGCATTTGTATTTTTACTAAAGAATGATTATCCAACTTTTCTATGGTTCACAGCAGCTCTGCTATTTGAGGCATTTGTAATCGGCTCAGGACAGATGGTTAGGCGACGTTGGATTCATGCAATTGGCGATGATCGGACGCTAACTGATACCGCCTACTCTTTTGAAGCATTTGTTGATGAAGTGATTTTCACATCGGGTCCAGTAGTTGCAACACTTCTTGCAGCTGCATTTGCTCCCGAATATGCAATTTTAACGGCTATGTTTTTTGTTGCGGTTGGAGCTTTTTTCTTTATCCAGCAACGAAGTAGCGAGCCTCCTCCTCATCCAAAAGATCCGAATATAGATCACTCGTTACTAATTCGATTACCCTTCATACGAGCCTTATTTCTACCCTTGATGCTCTGTGGATCATTCTTTACTTCGGCAGGATTAGTGATCGTTGGCTATACCGATGAGTTTGGCTCTCGTGAATTTAGTGGATTCTTGGTTGCGATTTGGTCACTCGGAAGTGGCGTATCTGCGATTGCAATCGGTTCCATTAAATGGCGGAGAAATGAAGCCCGAAGGTTTTTGGAGTCATTACTTTTCTTATGTCTTCTCACAATCCCCATCTATCTTTCCGCAGTTTTACTTCCTGGAAACTTTCTCCTACTTGGGTCAGCGCTCTTCCTGAATGGGTTAGCGATTGCACCTTTCCTTACCGCAGGATTTGCAGCAGCTGAGAGATCTGTTAATGAAAAGCGTAAGACCGAAGTTCTCGCATGGGCTATTTCGGCTTTGAATTTAGGAGGCGCCATTCCTCCTGCGATAACTGGATACATCATAGACAATTACGCGATTTCTGTAGCATTTATAGTTCCTTTTGCCTGTATGGCGCTTGCCGTAATTTCCCTCCTACCATATTTAGCCATCTGGCGAAATAAGTTAAACGAAATCTCCGTTCAAGTTCCCTAAAAAATACGACTCCTTATGGCAACCTAGCGCCATGTCCGATCTGAGATTTGTAGGTAAATCCGCAGATGGTGAATTTATTGAAATGGTCGATGATCTTGGCAATCCATTTCGAATTCGTATCACTGATTCGCTGAAGAATTCGGTAACTGAACGCCGACTGAATGCCGTAACTGATGAAGCCCCTAAATTCTCTATCAAAGAGATTCAAGCAAGATTGCGCGCCGGGGAAAGTTACGCTGAAGTTTCGAAGATCTCCGGATTAAGCGTTGAGAAGATTGAGAGATACTCAAGTCCGATAATGCAAGAACGTGCCTGGATTATCGAACAGGCAGAAAAGTCTTCGCCAAAAGGTGCTTCGCTTACACTTCACGATTTAGTGGTTCACAAGCTATCCCCTAGAGGCGTGAATATGAATCAAGTTTCTTGGAATACCTGGCGGTTAGATAATGGGACTTGGCATTTAGTTCTTTCATATCCCGGTAGCGATGGAAAACATAATGCCACCTGGAATTTTGATTCGAATAAACGAGTTCTGACGGCTACCGATGACGGCGCTCGCTGGATTAATGGTGAAGAGATTTCAAAGCAACAGCAGAAGCCTGATCGCTTATCTGATCACGGAGTCCTTTTCCCCGTCGATGGCGAAACTCCTACACCGCCACGATTAGTGGCTGTTCGAACCGACGATCTACCTGTCGAGAACAAATCGAATCAAGAAGGAGAGATACCGAGTGATGCCAAAAAAGATGGCGTTACTAAGCGAATCTCTATTCCATCATGGGATGACATTATGTTTGGCAGAAGCAAGAAAAAAGACGAATCGGATGATTAACAAACCGTAGTCAGAAGCGGGATTTCAACTTCTGGCTTCGTCAATCCGCCGTGATGGCCCACCATGGCAATCTGCAAGGCTTCTCTCTCCTCTTCCACCAAAATAAAGTTACCGGTGGCAATTGCAATTAAGTCGCCAATTCGTTCACTTGCAGACTGCGACACCGAATCACCAAATAATCCCTCTGATATTGCTTCTTCTTTCGACTTCATAATCACATTGTCGCCCAGTTCGTTTTGCCAAGTCTCTCTAACCCGGTTCACATTTTCTGGTTCTACATATAAATATCTAACGCGAGGTTCGCCAGCCATCAATCTAATACCATCGAGAAGGAGACCGTTTACAACTCGATAATTATCTCGATTTATCATTCCATGATCAGAAGTTAGCCATATTCGCGTTCCCTTAGGTAGCTCTGCGCGAAGTCCGGCAATTAATTCATCAACTTTCCCGAGCGCAGCCAAGAACTTTTCAGATCCAAAACCTTTTGAATGGGAAGCTTCGTCTACATCGTTCAAATAAACGTATGCAAAGCTTCTAGGTTTATCGAGAGCCACCTTCGCGTGGGCAATTTGATCTTGAATGGTATTTGCCGATCTATAGTTTGCACCTCTTAAGGCTGCTTCTGTAAAACCAGTTGATGCATATCGAGCAGCTGCAATATGAGAGATGTTAATCTGCGACTTCGCAGCTCTTTCAAATAAAGTTTCTCTTGGCTGCCAAAATTTTGGATCGATTCGGTCATCCCACTTCAAAGCATTGAGTACTCGCTCGGGATATCCACTGTTAGGAACTCTCATGGTGTAACCCACCATTCCGTGCTCTCCAACAGATAAGCCCGTTGCCAAAGAAGTAAGACTGGAAGCTGTAGTAGATGGAAAAGTAGCCTTTAGAGTTGTTAGAAACTCTAAATCTCTTGTGAAACTTCGACTTCTTCCAAATTCATCAATTGCATTTTTCCCAAGTCCATCGATCAATACCAAGCATTCTCGACTTCCTAAATGTTCATCTATTGACAAGAAGTTAGAAGTTCCTGGTAACCCCATAGTTGCAAATATGGATTGAGAGAGTTCGGCCAACGTGTTATCCACGGAACTATCTTTCCAGTAACCTAGCCTGTGATGATTACATTTTCGCGTGAAGTTCTAGTTGCCAAAGAGAAGAAATCTCCAATTGTCGCTCTGGAATCAACCATTATTGCCCATGGCTTGCCTCGTCCTCGCAACCTTGAGGTGGCAATAGAAGTAGAAAATCTTGTTCGAGAATCTGGCGCCACGCCAGCAACTATCGCAGTCATTGCTGGCGAAATTCATGTTGGTCTTGAATCTTTTGAGTTAGAGCGAATCGCAAATGATCCCAACGTAATTAAATCTTCGATTCGGGACCTGCCCTTTGTGGCTCAAAACAAATTAACTGCCGCAACTACCGTTGCCGCAACTTCACACATTGCTAATTTATCTGGAATTGAATTCTTTGCTACCGGCGGATTGGGCGGTGTTCACCGCGGAGATGCATTAGATGAGTCTGCAGACTTACTGTCCCTTGCAACTATTCCAGTTTTGGTTGTCTGCGCAGGAATCAAATCAATCCTAGATGTGCCTGCAACACTTGAGAGATTAGAGACTCTATCGGTTCCATTGCTCGGCTATAAGACAAAGAAGTTCCCAGGGTTCTACTTAGCCGATAGTGGCCAAACATTGGAGTATTCAGCTGATTCACCAATTGAGATTGCCCAGATTTGGCAGGCAAGAAAATCTATTGGCCTATCCAAAAAGGGAATGGTGGTTGCAAATCCAACTGAAAATCCAATGGCCAAAAATCTGCATGACAATTTACTAAATGAGGGTTTACGCGCCGCAGATGAAAAACAAGTGACAGGTAAGGATGTAACCCCCTTTCTGTTGGAATACTTTCATTCGCACAGTGAAGGCGAATCATTACGAGTTAATGAAGAAATTATTCGCGCAAATGCCATTTTGGCTGCACAAATAGCAGTAGCAAATGGCTAATAAATCAATTCTATGCATCGGGGATGCGATGCTAGACATAGTTGTTAAGCATGGCAGTCAAATTAATTTCAATAGCGATTCACCCTCCAAGAATTCACTGCAGAGCGGTGGAGCGGCTGCAAATACGGCAGCTTGGTTATCGCAAGCAAAGGTTGATTCTCATTTTGCAGGCAGAGTCGGTGACGATCTAGCTGGCCAGAAACTAATAGAAGATTTGCAATTCTCTGGAGTGACATGTCACATATCTAAGGATTTAAGCAAGAACACAGGATCTGTTGTAGTTTTGGTTGATTCTGATGGAAATAGAACCATGTTCCCAGATTCTGGTGCCAATGCTGGATTAGATGCTTCTATTCTGCCGATAAATGCTAACTTTGATGGATATTTTATTTCTGGTTACGCATTATTCAATCATGAATCTGAAACCTTCATTCAAGAGCTGCTCAGGGATTTAAGAGTTAATCACAAAAAGATATTTCTCGATCCGGCTTCAGTTGGTTTAATGAGGGAAATTGGTAGGACGAAAGCGTTGGATCTCATTGGGCAGGTAGATATTATTTTTGTAAATGAAGATGAGGCAGATTTTCTAAATGTAAAAGAACTCATCCCCTTAGCGTCAATAGTTGTTATTAAGAAAGGTCAATCCGGGGCTTGCGTTATTACCAGGGATGGAATTGAAATAAATAAACCTGCACTACCAGCAACAGTTCTTGATACAACTGGGGCTGGTGATGCATTTGCAGCCGGATTTATCGCAGAGTGGCTCAAATCTGGAGATCTATATGTCGCTTTAGATCTTGCCTTGTCACTTGCAGCCAAATGTGTTTCAAATATTGGGGCCAGGCCGAGAGTCATTACCTAGTTTTGCCTTATTAGGTTGGCAGAATCACGCCGTGGCAAAGCGCGAGAGTAAAAACGCTCCTAAGGCCGGTGAATTCCCCGGAAAAATAGTTGATGTTGATGTATCGAGTGAACTCTCGGATTCATTCCTGGAATATGCCTACTCCGTAATTTATTCACGTGCGCTACCTGATGCCAGAGATGGTCTAAAGCCGGTACAGCGACGGATCCTTCATCAAATGTCTGAGATGGGACTTAAGCCAGACCGTGGACATGTAAAGAGTGCAAGAGTTGTCGGTGAAGTTATGGGAAAGCTTCATCCGCATGGTGATACTGCAATTTATGATGCCCTAGTCAGAATGGCGCAATCATTCTCGATGAGACTTCCGTTGATAGACGGCCATGGAAATTTTGGTTCACTTGATGCCGGTCCAGCAGCTATGCGTTACACCGAAGCTCGATTGGCAA
>JBJSWS010000233.1:0-7368 GCA_046085985.1 Actinomycetales bacterium | reverse complement strand
CTTGATGACTCGAACTTAATTTCGGGTTTGGTAAGGATTCTGCGCGATTCCATAAATGGTAATTTTTCCGTAGGTTTCCTTGCTGATGAGGATGATGGCGCTCTCGAAACATTTTGGCGTGCAGAATTAGGAGCAATATCTCAAGGCAATATCGTGTTAATCGCGAAAACAAATGATGAGATTACTGGCGTAGTGATTGTTACTCCCGAAAGTAGAAGTAACGGAAAGCATCGAGCTGAATTTCGAAAACTCATGGTTCACTCCAATCACCAGAAATCCGGCATCGGATCTCAATTAGAAATTGCAGCATGTGCAAAAGCCGCACAATCTGGAATTTCACTTCTTTATCTTGATTCGGCAACAGATTTCTTGGTTGAGCGAACTTATCAGAGATGGGGTTGGCAGAAAGTTGGCTCAATTCCAAACTATGCGACCACCCCAGATGGTAAATTGGTGGCCACAACCTATTTTTACAAGTTAATCCAGAACTGAGGGGTCAGCTATGCGCACCGGTTTTATGTTTATCTGGGCGGCCGTTGTATCCGCCGTGATGGTTTATAACTATAGAAATAAGGTTAGGGCTGATAAGAACTTGGCTAAAGTCAATTGGGATACATATAAGTTGAAATTAAGTCAGAGCTGGTGGAGTGGTTTTTTATGGGCATCAGTAGCTTTGACTATATATTTTTTCGTCATCCAAGCAGGTTTAACTAATTAAACCTCACGCCAGCGAGGTGAAGTACTTCGCGGTGGATAGAATTTTTCTTTAATCAAAATCAGATTTGGCTGGTTTCTCTGATGGCTTTCTGCAAGAACATTTTTAAGGTTCGAAAGTTTCGCTTCGACAAAACTAATTCCAAAACTCTCGGATAACTTCTGCCAATCTGGATTAAAAAGATCAACGCCTTGTTCTTTATGTTTCATCACCTGTTGATCAAATCGAAGCATTCCGTAACCACCGTCATCATTGATCAAAATTGTTATTGGAAATTTCTCTTGGGCGATTGTGGCAAGCTCACTCATCGCAAACGCAAAGCCACCGTCCCCGCAAACAACTAAGGGTTTCATGCCTATTGCAGCTGCGCCGATTGAGGCCGGAAGTGCAAACCCAAGTGTTCCCCAACCGACTGGATAGGCAGTTCTTCTTACTCTTGAATTCTTGCCGTAAACGCCAACCCAATAACCACTTACTGCCATATCGCAAAAAACTGGATCAGCCTGCGGCCAGGCTCTGTCGATCGCTTGTACGAAGCTGAATCCAGATCGCTCCAATTCGTTACTTTCAATGCGTCGAGCCACTTCTTCATTCAAATTCGAAATGTTGGCCCAATCTTCTTTTTTGGCGATTTTAAGTAGTTGTGAAACTACAAAATCTACTTGTGAACTCTTTAATTGATATTTAGCGCCAGAATTTAAGACTGCCTTTTCAGGTCTTGCGTCAATTACGACGACTTCCTTTGGGAATGGAAGCGACCAATTCGCGGTGTTCATGCCATCTAGTTCGCTTCCAATTACGATAAGTAAATCGCATTGACTTAGCAACTGCGTTCCCTCTTTTTCGTGAACTGGAAAATTCAAATAGTTGGGACTAGAGCTTCCGACTCCTCGTCCCGCAAATGATGTGAAGATGGGGGCAGAAAGGTGAATCGATAATTTCGCTATATCTTCAGTGAAATCGAGCGCTCCCCCGCCCGCCCAGATCGCAATCTTTCGGGCACTCTCTATTGGTTGAAGAATCTCCGCAATTTCATTGGTCGTATCATCTTTAACGTTGGCTCTGTTCTCGTTTTCTGATTCTGAAATTTCCTCGTTCAAGATATCTGCGGGAATTCCTAGGTAACCTGCGCCTTTTGGCGCTTTCATTAACTCGTGCACTAAGTAATTGGCCGCAGTAACTGCAGCTTCGGCTGACGTCACGCTAATGGCTAGTGCTTTTTGTGAATCATCTTTTTTGGCAAGAGGTACAAAGAGCGCGCTTTGATCGGACATTTCATGTAACAGTCCTCGGGAGATATCTGTTTTTCGCAATTTGATTGGCGCTTCAGATGAAATAACTAGCACAGGTGAATTTGAAACTGCCGCTTCACCAAATGCACCCAATGTATTCGCAGCTCCCGGGCCAGTTGTAGTAAATGCAACACCGAGTCCACCTGAACTTCGAGCCAATCCATCTGCTGCATAAACAGTGGTCTGTTCATGTCTAACACTTCTTATTGAAGGTCGATCAACAGATAATGCATTCCAAAAGGCAAGATTATGAACTCCTGGAATTCCGAAGGATTCTCGGACGCCCGCTTTCCAGAGAATATCCAAGATGACAGCGGCTACAGTCTTTGCCATATCCAGAGAGTAGTGGATTATCACATTCTTAGAATCTGTGCTTTAGGCAAATATTGGTGTTAGATAACCGACATGGAATTCATTTCACATAACCCGGCCAATCTGCAAGAGACTGTAGCTAAATCTCATGGTGCAACGTCAGATGAAATTGTTGATGCGCTAGCAAGAGCGAAAGAGGCGCAACGCAAGATGGCTGCGATTCCGGCACCAGCACGTGGTCGGGTTATTGCCAATGTTGGGCGTTTGGTTGAAAAGAATAAGGAGACTTTATCCAAGTTAGTCACCAAAGAGATGGGCAAGGTCTACAAAGAAGCGCTAGGTGAAGTGCAAGAAGTAATTGATACTTGTGATTTCTTCTTAGGCGAGGGTCGCAGACTTTATGGCCAGACAGTTCCAAGTGAGATGAATAATAAGAATCTCTTTACTTTTAGAATGCCTGTTGGAAATGTTCTTGTTATAACAGCAGGAAATTTCCCAGCTGCTGTTCCTTCATGGTACATCGTCCCCGCGCTACTAGCTGGAAATTCTGTTGTATGGAAGCCATCAGAATTTACGCCGGCGGTCGCAAATGCACTCACTGCGCTATTTCACGCCGGTGGCGTTCCCAAGGATCTTTTAATTACCGTTGTCGCAGATGGCGCAACAACTTTTGATGCGCTGGAAAAAGGACTTGCTAAAGGATTGATTAACAAAGTTGGCTTTACCGGCTCAACTGAAGTTGGTCGAAAGATCGGAGCAAAGACCGGCGAATATATTCAGAGCGCCTGTCTTGAACTTGGTGGAAAGAATCCGATGGTGGTCATGCCTGATGCCAATTTAGATTTAGTACTAGATGGCGCCCTCTTCGCTGGATTTGGAACAGCAGGTCAGAGATGTACATCTCTTGGCACTCTCTGGCTCCATGAAAGTATTCACGATCAATTCTTAACCAAATATTCCGACACCGTTTCGCAAGCGAAGATTGGTGATCCATTCCAGGATGTTCTTTATGGGCCGATGATCAACGAAAAGTATTTTAATAACCATCTAAAGCATTTAGATATGGTCCAGAGCCATCATCAAGTAAGCGGCTCTAGCGGAGTTGGCAGAATTACAAAATCCAATCCGCGCACAAATTTCGTTGGCGATCCAGAGGCTGGCGTCTTTGCTCACCCCACGATTGTGGCTGGTCTAAAGCAAGAAGATGAGCTATATCGAACTGAAACTTTTGGTCCATTAGTTACCGTAGGTAAATTTAAGACACTTGATGAAGCAATTGCTCTATCGAATGGCCATGGTTACGGTTTGTCGTCGGCTATATATACGAATGATCCACAGAATGTATGGCGTTTCCGTGAGGGAATCTCAGCGGGAATGGTTTCGATCAACAATTCAACATCAGGAGCCGAAGCGCATCTGCCATTTGGCGGCAATGGAAGAAGTGGTAACGGTTCGCGTCAGAGCGGAATCTGGGTTCTCGATCAATTCACGAGATGGCAATCGATGAACTGGGATTGGTCAAATAAATTGCAAAAAGCTCAGATGGATACTGTTGAGTTGGAACATAATCCAGATTTCATTCTATAAATGAACCTTCCGCAATCAGTTGATGTCGTCATTGTTGGCTGCGGCGTCATGGGCGCTTCAACGGCTTTCCACCTAGCTGAAGCGGGCGTCTCTGTTCTGCTTTGCGAAAAGAATGAACTTGCCAGTGGTTCAACTTCAAAAGCAGCTGGTGGCGTTCGAGCAAATTTTTCAGATGCATTTAATGTTGCTCTAGGTGCGAGATCCTTAGAATTATTCTCCCGCTTTCAAGAACGTCCTGGCTACGAAATTGATTTGCATAGACCTGGCTACCTATTTGCCCTTACAAAACCTGAAGATGTGAAACTCTTTGAGAGCTCTACTGAGATTCATAAACAATTTGGAGTGGAATCGAAGATGCTCACACCGGCGCAAGCGGCTGCCGTATCGCCACTACTAAATGTTGAGGATGTGCTGGCTTGTTCGTTTACTCCGAATGACGGACATTGCACCCCCGAATCTGTTGTTATCGGTTATGCCCTAGGAGCAAAACGACTTGGCGCTGTGGTGCTTACTCAAACTGAAGTTATGGATATTGAACTTTCAGGTGATGAAATAGTTGCAGTTCAAACTAATCATGGTCGCGTAAAAACTAAAACTGTAATCAATTGCGCAGGCGCATGGTCACCTGTAATAGGTCAGATGGTCGGACTAACTCTTCCAGTGACGCCCTATCGACGTGAACTTGTTATTACTGAACCACTTGATGAAGGTTTTGGCGATCTTCCCAAATCAATGCCGATGACTATTGATTATTCTTCTTCACTCTATTGGCATAGAGAAGGTCGCGGCCTATTAATGGGTTTCTCTGATAAGACCAATCCCCCAGGTTTTGAAACTACAAGAGATCCCGAATTTCTGGAGAAACTTGGTGAGATTGCAGAAAAGCGTGCGCCTAGGTTGCTCGATATTGGTATTGGTCGTGGCTGGGTTGGGCTATATGAAGTAACTCCAGACCACAACGCAATCCTTGGCGAATTTAAGAAGATATCAAGATTTTTTTATGCAACTGGATTTAGTGGCCACGGATTTCTTCAAGGTCCTGCAATCGGTGAGATTCTCCGAGATCTATATTTGAATAAAGAACCATTCGTTGATATTTCACCTCTTAGCGCCGAACGTTTTGCGAGCCCAGACTTACTTAGACCAGAATTTAATATTGTTTAGAAATTCTTTTTCTCGATAGTCAAGATAGGATAAGGGCGTGACTTCCAAACCAGCTCAAGATTTAACTTCTTTGATGGCGCTAGATAACCGCTTAACTCCTGAACAAGTTGCGATCAAGAAGGTAGTGCGCGAGATCGGCGAGAAGGAATTACGTCCAAATATTGCATCTTGGTATGAATCAGGCGAACTACCTGCCCGTGATATCGCTAAAAAACTTGGCTCGCTTGGGCTTTTGGGAATGCACCTTAAAGGTTATGAATGTGCAGGAACCGATGCGCTTTCATATGGACTTGCCTGTCTCGAGCTTGAAGCTGTTGATTCCGGATTGCGCTCTTTGGTTTCAGTTCAAGGCTCTTTAGCAATGTTCGCAATCTACAAATATGGAAGCGAAGCTCAGAAAAATGAATGGCTGCCAAGAATGGCACGCGGTGAAGCAATTGGTTGTTTTGGTTTGACTGAGGCTGACTTTGGTTCTAATCCTTCTGGGATGCGAACTCATGCAAAACGTGATGGCGCTGACTGGATAATTAACGGCTCCAAGATGTGGATTACAAATGGAAACATTGCTGATGTAGCGGTTATCTGGGCGCAGAGCGATGAAGGGATCAAAGGTTTTTGCGTTCCAACTAATACCCCCGGATTTAAGGCAACATTGATCAAACACAAACTCTCATTACGCGCTTCGATTACATCAGAACTTGTCTTTGAAAATATGCGAGTCCCGGATTCATTCCGCTTACCTGAGGCGAAAAGTTTGCGCGCTCCTTTGATGTGTTTAGCTGAGGCGCGCTTTGGAATTATCTTCGGCGCGGTAGGAGCTGCCCGTGATTCCTTTGAGGCTGCTACAAAATATGCCCAGTCGCGAATTCAATTTGATAAGCCAATTGCTGGATACCAGCTCACCCAAGCTAAGTTGGCTGAGATGGCGACCACAATTACTACTTCCCTATTGCTTGCCTACCATCTTGCCGATCTAAAGGATGCCGGAAAGATCGAGCCAGAACAGATAAGTATGGGCAAGTACCACAATGTTCAAGGAGCTCTTGAAATTGCCAGATCTGCGCGCTCGATTCTTGGTGGAGCTGGAATTACAAGCGAATACCCAATCTTCCGTCATATGAGCAATCTAGAAACTGTGCTGACATATGAAGGCACGCATGAGATTCATACTTTGGTAATTGGGCAAGCAGTTACTGGAGAAAACGCTTTCAGGTAAAAGAAGTTTTTACTAGTGACCGAGATAAGCCTTGGTAATTTGGTCATCTTTGCGAAGGTCTGCAGCTTTTCCGCTTAACTTCACTTTGCCAGATTCCAAAACATAAGCACGATCTGCAACTTCAAGAGCTGCCATCGCGTTCTGCTCAATCAAAAGAATTGTTGTACCTTGTTTGCGAATCTTTACGATGGTGTCAAAGATCATCTCCACTAACACGGGAGCCAATCCCATGGATGGCTCATCCAAAAGAAGCAGCTTTGGAGATCCCATAAGTGCGCGGCTAACAGCAAGCATTTGCTGTTCTCCACCGGACATGGTTCCAGCGCGCTGTTCAATTCGCTCCTTTAACCGAGGGAAAAGTTCAAGAACGCGATCCATATCTGCAGCAACGCCAGCTTTATCGTTGCGAAGGAATGCGCCTAGTTCGAGATTCTCACGAACTGACATTCTCTGGAAAATTCGTCGACCTTCAGGAGCGTGACAGATGCCTAAGCCAACAACTTCATGACCAGGAATTCCATCGATTCGCTTTCCGTTAAATGTAATTTCACCGGAGCGAGGCTTTAATAGACCAGAGATGGTGCGCAGCGTCGTAGATTTTCCAGCACCATTGGAACCGACAAGTGTGACAATTTCACCTTCATTGACAGTTAATGAAACATCCTTAACTGCAACGATTTTGCCGTAGGCAACTTCAATATTCTTAACATCTAGCATTGTGCTCATTACTTGGAGTCCTTTGCTTTGCCAAGGTATGCCTCAACAACTCGGGCGTTATTCTTAATCTGATCTGGAGTTCCTTCTGCGATCTTCTCACCTTGATCAAGAACGGTAATACGCTCAGAAACGCTCATGACAACCTTCATATCGTGCTCAATTAACATAATTGAGATATCACGCTCTTTTACCAATCTACGCACGAAGTCGATAAAGACCTGAGATTCTTGAGGGTTCATGCCCGCTGTCGGTTCATCAAGGAGCAATACTTTTGGTTGCAGGGCTAACGCGCGTGCCACTTCCAAGCGGCGCTGATCGCCATATGAAAGATTACGAGCAAACTCATGGGTCCACTTTCCGACTCC
>JBJSWS010000232.1:0-1906 GCA_046085985.1 Actinomycetales bacterium | reverse complement strand
AATATCAGGGCGATTAATCCAATTACGCCGATTAGGAAAATTAAGGCATCGTTAACTTTAATTCCTTGCAGCTCTAAGGCATACCAAATGGAACCTAAATCATTACCTCGTTCCAGATTCATTTTATAGAACCTGGTCCATCCCGGGCTTGTGATTGCAACGGGCAAGTTAATTACTAGCCAAGTTATAAACGTAACTGCGTTATATCTGACAAGCGCTCGATTTTTATTCTGATTTAAGAAATATAACGAGACCGGAAGTAACAAGACAATGGGAAAGAATTTGGTAGCAATTGCGATACCAAGGGCAATGGCAGAATAATCTAATTTCTTCTCTTTAAAGAAGTAGATAGCAAGTAGCGCTCCAACTACTGCCCACATATCCCAATTAATATAAAGCGAGGCAATTACGGCTGGTGCAAATGCAAATAGCAGAGCAAATTCAGATCTAATTCGGTAAAGCAAGAGCAATGCACCAATAAAGAGAAGTGCGAGGAGAAAAACATTTAAATAGAAGAAAGATTGGTAACTACTTACAGCAAGGCTCGTTAGCCAAGTAACTATTCCGGTGATGACTGGGTATTCGATGGCATTTTCACCTGATTGATATGGCCATACTTTCTGATTTAGATCGCGCGCTCCATAAAGAGCGGTTAGATCTGAGTAGCACATCTTTATATATACATCTGGCGCTGCCCAATTATCGCTACTGCAATTATTGAATTTGAAAAAGGAAAGTAGGGCACATAAAAGAGCGATTGCCACAATTACGCGGCTACCCTTAATCATGGCGCTACTTCAGGGAATTTCTTTAGCGCCTTAGTGCAGAACTCAGTTAAATCTTTCATTGCGCCTTCTAAATCGGCGGTAGCGCACCAACGAGCAGCATCAATCGGTGCGATTGTTGGAACTGGATTTGGAATTGGAATTCGTTCCGTTCCGCCGATATTTGCAGGTGGTAAGAAATCTAATTTCGGTTGGCCTTTTAACGCTGCTTTCATATATGCATTCCAGATTCGAGCTGGGAAGCTACCGCCGGTAACAGAAGTTAGCCCGCCGATTCCATTTAGCGATTCAGTTGCATCATCACGGAAGAACGCGATCGAGGTAGCAAGTTGTGGTGTGTAACCAGTAAACCACGCAGATGCATTCTGTTGTGAAGTTCCTGTTTTACCTGCAGCAGGTCTACCAAATCCGCTGAGCGCTCCAGTTGCAGTACCTGATCTAACAACTTCACCGAGTGCGTAATTCAAATCTGCCATTACCGCTTCATCAAAAACTTGTTCGGTTTCAATTCTAGATTCATATAAAACGCCCTTATTTGAACCGAGAACTTCTTTAATCAAAATCGGTTTTGCGCGAACGCCATTTGCGGCAAAGGTTGCAAAGGCATTTGCGACATCTAGGACACGCGGACTTGATACGCCAAGAACAACTGAAGGTGATGGGAACATCGCAACGCTCTCTGGGATTCCGGCTCTACGTGCGGCATCAATTACTTTATCTACGCCAACTTTTATTCCAAGTGGCACATAAACCGTATTGATAGAACTACCGGTTGCGGTTAATAAAGTCTGGTTTCCAAATGATTTATTTCCATAATTAGATACTTCGTATGGCCGGCCGATGAAATCATCGAAGATCTTTGGACTATCGCCATCCCAGACGGTTTCCAGCGAAATACCTTGTTCGAGCGCTGCAATCAGCGCAAAGGGCTTAAAAGTTGATCCGGCTTGAGTAATTGCCTGAGTTGCATCATTTAACTGGCGCTCTAAATAATCTTTTCCACCAAACATTGCAACAATTTCCCCGGTGCCAGGGCGAATTGAAATCAACCCAATATGTAATTCATCTGGAGCTTTTTTGGGAGCTTGATTAAATACCGCAGCTTCTGCTGCTGTCTGCGC
>JBJSWS010000231.1:0-7006 GCA_046085985.1 Actinomycetales bacterium | reverse complement strand
TGAGCAGCCAATTGCTTAGTGATGACCTTCTTCCAACTCTAGAATTTCCTTTGTAGTTGGTTTTGCAATTTGCTCCTGCGCTGCCGTCGACATTCGAGTTCGCAATTTGCCCTTTAGGCCTTGTGGATTTGCCACGCCATTTTGATCAGCTTCACCAATTGCCAGCGGCGGGTTCTGCTCATGCTGGGTAAGCGCGTAAGCCTTCTCATTAGATAGTTGCTCATGAACTTCGACAAATTCGCCGTGTGGCAACATCACTAGTCTTCCAGTTTCTTTGCCATGCAATACAAGTTCGCGATCTGCGCGTTGGAGCGAGAGACAGATTCGCTTTGTGATTACGAATGCAAGCGGAGGAAGAACTAAGACGCCGATTCTTGAAAACCACATAATCTGATTAATTGATAGATCAAAATGAGTTGCGAGTAAGTCGTTGCCACCGTTAATTAAACAGACGAGAGTGAATGTCAATGACATTGCGCCGATAGCGGTGCGATTTGGATTATTTCGTGGGCGATCAAGAAGATGGTGTTCACGCTTGTCGCCGGTCATCCATTGTTCAATAAATGGATAGAAAGCCATAAGAGTGAAGATGATGCCGGGAACGATCAGCCCTGGAATCAAAATGTTCCATGAGATTGTAAATCCAAATGCATGAGTTTCCAGAGGAGGTGCTAACCGAACTAATCCATCTAGCCAACCCATGTACCAATCAGGTTGGGAGCCCGCGCCGATCTGTCCTGGGTTATACGGTCCAAAGATCCAAATTGGATTTATCGAAGCTACTGCTCCAAGAAAAGCAGTGATACCAAATACTATGAAGAAGAAGCCGCCAGCTTTGGCCATATAGACCGGCATTAGCGGATAACCACCAACATTCTTCTCTGTTCTTCCTGGCCCTGGATACTGAGTGTGCTTCTGGTACCAGACCAACATCAAGTGCGCGGTAACTAGCGCCAAAATAATTCCAGGAATCAAAAGAATATGAACCATATAAATTCTTTGGATAAATACTTCGCCAGGGAAGGCGCCACCGAAGACAAAGTAAGCAAGATATGAGCCAACGACTGGGATGGCTTGGATGATTGCCTCTGCAATGCGAATTCCAGTTCCGGAAAGAAGATCATCAGGAAGTGAATAACCCAAGAAACCTTCAACAATTCCAAGAGTTAGAAGAGCTACTCCGATAATCCAGTTGAGCTCACGTGGCTTGCGGAATGCACCGGTAAAGAAGACACGCATCATATGAACCACCATTGCGGCCATAAAAATCAGAGCGGCCCAGTGGTGAATCTGTCGCATCAATAGCCCACCGCGAACATCAAATGAAATATTTAAGGTTGATGCGTAAGCGGCCGACATCTTTATGCCATTTAAAGGTTCATATGAACCTTCATATTCGACTTCCTTCATTGAAGGGTCGAACCAGAAAGTTAAGAATGTGCCAGATAAGAGCAGAATGACGAACGAGTACATAACAATCTCGCCCAACATGAAAGACCAGTGATCTGGGAAGACTTTAGTTAAAGTCTTCTTCATCCATTTGGCTGCGCCAGTTCTTTCATCGACAAAATTGGCGGCGCCACCTGCTAGACGTTCACGTGCGCTCATTTGGAATCACGCTCCCAGAAACTAGGTCCGACTGCTTCATTAAATGGTGCTTGTGCAACTAAGTAACCTTCTGAATCTACGGTAATCGCAAGTTGCGGCAATGGACGAGCTGCCGGTCCGAAGATAACTTTTGCCGCTCTTGTCACATCAAAGGTTGATTGATGGCATGGACAGAGAAGGTGTTTCGTTGTCTGCTCATAGAGCGCAACTGCGCAACCCATATGAGAGCAGATCTTCGAGAAGGCAATTATTCCTTCGTAAGTCCATGAGAGACGTTCTGGATCTAGATTAAATTCTTCTGGACGGATTCGGATCAAAAGAACTGAATCCTTTGCAATGTCATCGAGATGGCGAACTTTTCCTGCTGGAAACTCAGGTTGTACTTGCGCAACGCCGCCAACTTCAAGATCGGATGGCTTAATTGGTCGATCACCTGGATCGGTTACCAATCTGGTGCCCTTCTTCCAATTAGTCTCATTTAATTCATTACCTGGAAGTGGTCCAAGATCTCGTAGGAGAAGAATTGGAGAGAGTCCCACTAAGCCAAGTGCCAATCCCATGGTCCGCTTAATAAGTGGGCGACGGCCAAGACCTGCTTGGGCTGCACCATCTTTTACCGTTGCAACAAAAGCTGCGCGATCTTCATCTTTAGATCTTTGCTCTTTTCGGTAATCAACGACTTCATGATCTGGCATTAATGTCTTAGCCCAATGAACTGCTCCCATACCAATAAAGAAGAGCGCCATCGCCAAGCCAAGACCTAAGAAGAGTTGATGAGCATTTGTGTTGCCCATAATTGGCAAGAAGATAAAGGTATCTTCAGGAATCCAAATGTAGGAATAAATAAATAGGAGAGTGCCTAAGGCAGATAACGTAAATAAGATTCCGACTTGGCGCTCGGCTTTACGAGCCGCAATCGGATCAACATCCGTCTTACGATGAACGTGCTCTGGTAAACCAGGATCTGCTAACTTTTCTAATTCATTATTCATTATCGCGCCTTCGTTGTTAGCCAAACAGCAACACCAATTAGCAAGCTAAGGCCGAATGCCCACGCAAAGAGACCTTCAGTAACTGGGCCAACTCTTCCAAGGGCGGCGCCACCAAGTGCTGGTTCGCTCTCTGCATGTTTAATCCACTTGATGATTGAAAGTTTCTCTTCATGAGGTAGAACAGTATTTGCAAATACTGGCATCGCTTGTGGACCAGTAATCATTGCCTCATAAATATGTTTCGGCTCTACACCCATTACGGTCGGCGCATACTTTCCTTGAGTAAGCGCACCGCCCTGACCTGCCAAGTTATGACACATGGCGCAATTGGTTCTAAATAACTCACCACCAAGTGCTGAATCGCCACTTCGCTCCCATGCTAGCTCTTCATTTGTAACGGCAGCAGGACCTGGTGCAAGAGATGCAACATAAGCAGCAAGTGCGGCAGTCTCTTCTTCGTTATAAACCGGCTCTTTTCGCATCGCCTGCTGGCTCATATCAGCCATTGGCATACGACCTGTTGCAACTTGGAAATCAACTGACGCAGCGCCAACGCCAATAAGCGAAGGGGCGGCACCTGCGCCCTCAGCATTTAATCCATGGCAAGAAGAACAACCTCTTGCAAAAATTTCTTTTCCTTCGGCGATTAGTGAGGCTTTATCTGAAGTTGCTACAACTTGAATTTCGTTGGATGCTGCTTGCGCGACGGAATAGCCGAGGCCAGCTATAGATAATCCTGCGATTAGAAGCACTGGTCCGGCGAATTTATGTCTACGGAATCTAGAGAGAAAAGCAAATGGATTTTTCATAATTAATGCACCAAGTAGATTGCAGAGAAGAGTGCAATCCAGACGATATCGACGAAATGCCAGTAGTAAGAGACAACGATTGCCGTGGTTGCTTGGCGATGACCAAACTGACGAGCTTTTGAGACTCGAATCATCACAATTAAGAATGCAATCAATCCGCCGGTTACGTGAAGACCGTGAAAACCTGTAGGCAAGTAGAAGACCGATCCGTATGCCGAAGATGAGACGGTTAATCCTTCATGAACTAGTTCAGCATATTCATAAATCTGGCCACCGATAAAGAAGGCGCCCATGGCAAATGTGAGCGCAAACCATTCACGCATTCCCCACTTAGAAATTTGCCAAATTTTTCCGGTCCGTAGATTTTGAAAACGTTCCGCTGCAAAAACACCAAACTGACATGTAACCGATGAGAGGACGAGAATTGTTGTATTGAAAGCCGAAAAAGGAATATTGAGCATTTCAACATTTTCTTTCCAGATTTCCGGACCTTGCACGGCACGTGTCGTGAAGTACATTGCAAAGAGAGCGGCAAAGAACATTAACTCGCTAGCGAGCCAGACAATTGTTCCGACGGCAACAATATTTGGACGATTAGGGCGGGTTGCCAAAGCGCTGGACATGTAGGGGATTATTCCGTAAAAGTAAGGCGAAATGCCCAATTCGGTTGTAACGGGATAGCCACATTCTCCGGTGAAACGCATCACGAATCTGCCTCTAGACTGGCCCTGTTATGTCAAAGCTATCGATCCTTGTCTATTCAGATGATTCCTCCGTTCGAAAAGCCGTCATTACGGCACTCGGCACGAGATTGGCACCCGAACTTCCTATTAATGAGATTCATGAGTTTGCAACCGCGGATGCCCTCAGGCTTTTTGCGATAACTGAGAATAAGGGAAATAAAAAAGGAATCGATCTCTTCATTCTCGATGGCGAAGCCACTCCGGAAGGTGGAATGGGTTTAGCAAGACAATTAAAGGATGAGCTTTTCAATTGCCCACCAACCCTGCTCATAGTTGCTCGTGCGCAAGATGCCTGGTTGGCTGGATGGTCGCGAGCTGATGGCGTGGTTAGTCACCCAATCGATCCATTTACATTGGCTAAATCAGCAGCAAGTCTCCTTGAACAAAATCAACTTTCAGCAAAATCCAATTAAGAGATGAATATGTGGCAAGAAATTCTTGTTGCGCTATCTCTTAAAAAGGATCTAGATCTAAATCAAACTAAGTATGCGATGACCGAAATTCTCGAAGGTCGCGCATCCGATCAGCAGATTCGTGAATTTCTTTTAGGGTTGAAGAACAAAGGGGAGACAGCAGAAGAAGTTAATACTTTGGTTGATGTTTTGTATCAACACGCAACCTTAATTGATATTCCAGATCGCGCCATTGACGTTGTAGGAACCGGTGGAGATGGATTCAACACTATAAATATTTCAACGAGCGCGGCAATTGTCACAACCGCAGCCGGAGCTAGAGTAATTAAGCACGGGAATCGCGCGGCCTCTTCAAAGAGTGGCTCCGCAGATCTTCTAGAGGCGCTAGATATAAAGATTGATCTATCCGCCAGTCAAGTTGCCGAGATTGTGCGAAAGATTGGAATTGGTTTTGCATATGCGCCAAATTTTCATCCCGCAATGCGTTTTGCAGCGCCCGTACGAAAGAGCCTTGGCACTCCAACGATTTTCAACATCCTCGGCCCACTTGCCAACCCAGCTAAACCAAAGGTGGTTGCTATCGGAGTTGCCAGAGAAGAGATGGTTCTTCTTGTGGCACAGGTTCTTGCTAGTCGCGGCTGCGAAGGGTTTGTCTTTAGAGGTCGCGAAGGACTAGATGAAATCTCGGTGGCAGGCAAGACCGATATATTCCAATTGCATGATGGAAAAGTTACAAAACATGAATTTGACCCAACAGATATTGGCGTAGATACCTACTCTCTAGAAAGTATCCGCGGCGGAGATGCCGATTTAAACGCACGCATAACATTGGAAGTTTTCTCCGGAAAGAGTGGCCCTTATCGGGAAGCGATTCTTTTGAACTCTGCAATTGCGATCGCTGCCTTTAAGGGAGATTTTGATTTAGGAATTGAACAGCAGATGGCCAATGGATATGTGCTGGCAAAAGCGGCAATTGATAGCGGGAAGGCAAAAGACTTGGTCTATCGCTGGCGCAATTTCTCCCATGAAATAGTTAATACCTCTTTATAGTCATCCTGCGCGGCAGAATTTTTAAATTCAATAAGACGATTTCGATTCTGTTCACCGCCAAATAATGGGCTGGCCCACTCGCCACTTACCTCAAGAAGCTTCACCTCTGGTTGATTCAAGAAGCGGAGAATAGTTTCTATTTCTTCATGAGAAGGTAACTCTTCTTCAAATCTTCGGCCAGCAATCCCTTTGAGTTCTGAGGTAATTTCAAATAGAGATTCAATACTTGTTTTCCGAGAGGCAATTAGTCGACCCGATTGAATAAGGGCAACTTCGTATGCGCTTTCAAGAGGTATAGCTGCTATCAAGAATCCAATTCGCTTCAACGAGACGATTCTTTGGCTCCGTGAAATTCCTTTGATTAGAGAGAGCAGCCGATTCCTTACCTCGGCAGCTTCCTCAAATCTCTCCGATAGCGCAAGCTCCTTCATTTTAGAATCGAGTCGGTCAAAAATTGGTCGGGCATCTCGTTCTAGCGAATGACGGAGCTCGGTTATGACAGAGTTGTAGGAATCTGGTGATTGAAGTCCGATACATGGAGCGCCGCATTTACCTAGATCTAATAGGGCACATGGGCTGGCATCTCTCATGCTCTTCAAGGTTATCCGGGGCGTACATTGTCGAATTGGAAATACTTCGTAAAGGCCGGTTTGCGCTGCCAGGGCTTCATCGCGACTTGAAAACGGACCTATCCAGCTCTCATCAATCTTTAGATTATTTAGACCTCTTGTTAATGAAATTCGAGGGAAATCATCGCTGGTAAGTCGCAAGACATAAGCCTTGTTTTGAAACCTTGATCGGCGATTGAAACGTGGTTGCGCTAATCCAATGAGTCGGAGCTCTTGAATTTCGGCTTCCAGGATGGTTGGCGTTTCAATGTATTCCAACTTGGCCGCCAATCCGATCATGTCATTTATTCGTTTGCGCCTCTCGGATCCTGAAAAATAAATCTTTACACGAGATTTCAAATTTCTGGAGGTACCGATATATAGAGGTTGGTTCTGTTCATCTCTGAAGATATAGACCCCAGGTGACTCGGGTGCGCTTTCGGCAAGATAACGTTTTTTGCGTTGCGCTTCTGCAATTTGGCTTGAGAGAGATTTTAGATCATAAAAATTGAAGATGCCTTGCGAGCCTAACCTTTCGAAAACTCCGTGGAGCACATCAACGGTCGCCCTGGCATCCGAGAGAGCACGATGATCAGGTTCGGTAATTGCTCCAAAAAATTTTGCCAACGTTGATAACTTAAAATTAATAACATCGTCTTTGGTTAATGCGAACCTTGCGATTTTTGCAGTGTCAATAACTTCGTATTTGGGCCAACTTTGATTAAGTGAATCGGCTGCAGATTTAAGAAACCCAATATCGAAAGGCGCATTGTGTGCGACTAG
>JBJSWS010000230.1:0-4832 GCA_046085985.1 Actinomycetales bacterium | reverse complement strand
ACTTATTTAGAGCTAAGGAAATTCTTGGTCCTACTCTTGCAACCATTCATAATGTTTATTTCATCGTTGAACTCGTTGAGAAAATGCGCACTGCAATAGATGCTGGAAATTTTGCCGAGTTTAAAATTGATTTCTTGGGCAGATATAAAAGTGAAACCAATTAGCTGTAGCTAGGTTTTACAGCTACATATCTAACAAGAATTGATGCAACGATAGTCGTTAGAATCACATAGGTAATTGTTATAGATTGAATTTCTGCCGCAAATACCGCTGTCGAGGCAAGTCCGGCAATCACAATTGAAAACTCACCACGTGGCAAAAGAATTGCGGCCATGCGAAGAGCAGCTCTCTCTTCAACCATATCCCGAGCCGCCCACCAAGCAGTAAAAAATTTCGAGCCCACGCCAAGAATTGTTAAAACCAGAGCTGGAACTAGCACCTCGGGAATATCAGCTGGATTTGTTCGCAATCCAAAAAATAGAAAGAAGATTGCTGCAAATAGATCGCGCAGTGGCGCCAGACGTACTCTGGCAACAATTGCTACATCGCCAGTAAGAATCAGGCCGACAAGGAAGGCTGCTACTGCTCCGGAAAAACCAATATATGTGGCAAGACCTGAAGCGACAAGTGCGGTGCCAAATACAGTTAGTAACAACGTCGCAGAATCTCCCATGATTACCGGAGCATGTGGCACATGCACGCCTTTCGCAGCGAATATCAGCGCTCCGCCTGCGATGAGTAATGCCACTGAAATTGAAATCAATCCGGTAACAAAACCAACAGCAGCTGCTAATGCGCTAAGAATTGGCAAGTAAATAGCAAGAAATAAATCTTCTATTACGAGAATACTTATGGCGCGCTTTGTGGAAATTAATCCGCCAAAGGAGCCATCCTTAATTAGCTGCGCTGCGATTCCAGATGAGGAAACATAAGTAACTCCAGCTAGCACCAGAGCTCCGAGCCAGCCCCAGCCAAGGACGAAGCCAATTAAAAGTCCTGGCGCAGCATTTACGAGGAGATCGATTACTCCGAGTGATCTCCGTTCTTTAACGGAGGAAACAAGTTCACTCGCGGAATATTCCAATCCAAGAAGTAGGAGTAAGAGGATCGCACCAATTTGGGCGCCAAGGTTTAAGAAATCATCACTTAAATTGAGGGCAACGATTCCACCGTTACCGAAAAATAGACCGGCCAGTAGAAAAATTGGCACTGCTGAGAACCTAATTTTTGAGGCAACAAAAGCGGCTATCCCTAAAGCAACTAATACAGATCCAATTTCACCTATAACTAAGCCATCTTCCTTTGTTAAAGCCGCGGATAGTTCAATCATGAACAATTACGCTTTTGCAGCAATGATGGCCTGTTCGATATGTATTCGAACATGTTTGCTCATACGATCCAGGTAATCAATAACTGTTATCGATTCCCCATTTGGTCGAATTCCGGTTCTCGCTAACTGTTCTTGCGATAGATCTTTAACCAGTTCAATATTTCCTAAACGAAGCGAGCTGAAACTATCAAAAGATACTTGTGGCGATCGATCAGGCTTTAGATTTGCAAAATCATCTTCATCAAAGTTTGCAAAATGATAATTTTCCGTTGTCAGCATCATCCGCAATCTAAGTGATAGCGCAATCTCAGAATCTGCAATATGCGCCATACATTGTGAGGCCGTCCAGCCGCCATCGGCGGGCTTGATATCCATGGTCTTAGAAAAAGTTTTAAGGAATTCTCTTACTTGCTCAATATCTCTTGATAGTTCCTCGATAATTCCCGTAGACATGTCGTGAATCTACCCTAAGAGTCAATGGACCCGCTTCCGATAGAATTATGAAATGAAATTTCTAGAAAGTGATTTAGGTGGTCCATTTGATTTGGTACTTGGTCTACCGCTTCATCCGCTAGCCGTTCACGCCGCAGTTGTCTTGGTTCCACTTGTTGCCCTCGCCGCACTAGTCATGACCTATCTACCGAGCTTCTCTCGTCGTTACGGAAAATTCATATTTGTCTTTGCCCTAATAGCCCAAGCCTCTTTATTTGTGGCCAAGCAGAGTGGCGAATCCTTTCAAGAGCGAGTTGGCGTAGAAGTAGATCGCCATGAAAGTTTTGGAACAACTGCGACCTTTATTGCAATTCCGATGGTGATTCTCATTTATCTTCGTTGGCGGATGGATAGAGAAGGCGCAAATATCGGTTCACCAGCGATTAGAAGGTTGGTCTCTGTGCTTCTTGCGATTGCTGCCCTCGGTGCAATTGCATATGTCTTTCTTGCCGGACATTCCGGTGCTGAACTAGTGTGGGGTTGGGTTAGAAAGTCTTAGATTGAAAGCGGAATAGCAAAATACTTGCTAGCGCACTTATTATCGATCCAACAATTACTGCTGTGACCGCAAGATCTTGTATTGCTGTATCGGTGAATGCAAGTTTTGCGATAAAAATTGCAACGGTAAAACCAATTCCTGCAGTACTTCCAGTGGCAATTAATGAACGAGAATTATGTTCCGGCAACTGCGCAACTTTGGATAACACAGCAAGTTTTGAAGTTAGATAAATTCCGGCCGGTTTACCTACTGCCAGACCAACAATTATTCCCCACGCAATTGGTGAATTAAAAGCGCTCTCAATCGATGAACCAGTGAGTCTCACACCCGAATTTGCAAAGGCAAAGATAGGTATGACAAGAAAGCTTGAATATGAATGAAATTGGTGCTCCAATTTTTCTACTAAAGTAAGTGAACCATCCTCAACATCTTCAATGTTCTCCTGCATCTTTGTTGTAGGCGTTAACAACCCCATGATTACCCCAGCAAGCGTTGGATGTAACCCAGCTTTATATAGGGAATACCAGAGCAGCGCTCCTGCAAAAATATAGAAAACTATTCCCCTTAATTTGAATTTCTGCATCAGTAAAACCAAAGCAACTGCAAAAAGTGCCGAATAGATCAAGCCAAATACGACTCCTGATGAATATACAATCGCAATAATCAAGATTGCTCCGATGTCATCAATTACGGCTAGCGCCAATAGAAAAGCTTTTAAGCCTTGCGAAGCGCGCTTACCCATCAGCGCCATCACTCCGACTGCTAACGCGATATCAGTGGCTACCGGAACTGCCCAGCCTTCAGGTGCGACATCTCCGGCAATTACTAAGTAAATGAGGGCAGGGATCAACATCCCGCCAATAGCTGCAATAAATGGCGCCAGAGCTTGCTTCAACTGCGAAAGATGACCGGAGGTTAATTCGCGCTTTATCTCAAGGCCAACCACAAAGAAAAAAATGGTCATCAATGCATAATTAATAAATTTCAAGACTGTCATAGATAGATAAATTCCGAGAAAATCTAATTCAAAACTTAAAGATAAGAAATCAAAGTATGAAGTTGAAATTGGAGAATTAGCAGCTAGCAGACCTAGCGCCGCAGCGGCAACCAGAATGACACCAGATGCGCTTTCGTTGGCCAGGAAATCACGAAGCGGCGCGACTCTTCTTTTCACGAGACAACTATGCCAAATTAACTGCTTATGAGGTCGGATAGGCTTAGTATATGAGAAAACTATTTTCACCGCTCACTTTGCGTGGTGTTACTTTTGCTAATCGAGTATGGGTTAGTCCAATGTGCCAATATTCAGCGATCGATGGTGTCGCTACAAATTGGCATGATGTACATATTGGCGCGTTTGCATCCGGCGGCACTGGGATGATCATGATGGAAGCAACTGGCGTTTCTCCAGAAGGCAGAATTTCTACCCAGTGTTTGGGGCTTTGGAATGATCAACAAGCAGAGCGGTTAAAACCAATTGTTAAATTTGCTCATCAAATGGAGACCAAAATTGGAATTCAATTGGCGCATGCAGGGCGCAAGGGTTCTTGCTTACCGCCATGGAGCGATCATCCAATGGCAGCTCTGGATGAAGGTGGCTGGGAATGTGTTGCACCGAGTGCAATCTCTTTTGGTGGAAAATATCCCACTCCCCGAGCACTCACTGAGAATGAAATTGCAGAATTAGTAAAAGCATTTGCTTCGGCAGCAAAGCGAGCGGTAACAGCTGGATTTGATTTAGTAGAAATTCACGCGGCTCATGGCTATCTAATTCATCAATTCTTATCACCTTTATCAAATACTCGCGAAGACGAATACGGCGGAAGCTTTGAAAATAGAATTAGATTTCTTCTAGAAATTATTGATGCAGTTAGATCCTCGATTCCAGCATCGATGCCACTATTCCTACGAGTCTCCGCTTCTGATTGGCTGGAAGGGGGTTGGACAATTGATGATTCCGTTGCTCTGGCAAAAATTGTAAAGTTAAGAGGCGTTGATCTAATCGATGTCTCATCCGGTGGTACCAGTTCTGGCGCACCAGTACCCGTCGGTCCGGGGTATCAAGTTCCATTTGCTGATCAAATTCGAAACCAAGCAGATATTCCTACTGCTGCGGTAGGACTAATAACTGAACCTGAACAAGCGGAAGAAATTGTCAGAACTGGAAAAGCTGATGCCGTAATGATGGCCCGAGAATTTCTTAGAAATCCACGCTGGCCGCTCTTCGCCGCTCAGAAACTTGGAAGCGAAGTTAATTGGCCAGTTCAGTTACTGCGCGGAAAGAACTGAATTCTTCTCGCTTAAAATTTCTCGTACGCGAGGAACCACTTTTGTTGCGAAGAGTTCAATTGATTTCATCAATTTACTATGTGGCATTGGGCCATTTGCATACTTGAAATCAAAGCGATCAGCTCCAACCGAATCAATCGCATAAGCAATCTTCCTAGCGACAGTTTCGGGGCTACCTACGTAAAGTGATCCATGTTGAACTTCATTTAGATAATGTTCTTT
>JBJSWS010000229.1:0-8002 GCA_046085985.1 Actinomycetales bacterium | reverse complement strand
TGGATCGGTAAACATCCAGGAGGCGCTGCAGTAATTAAAGCAATCTGCGGAAAAGATGGAAGCGCTTCATTTAATGGCCAGCATGGCGGACAGAAGCGACCCGCGGATTTTCTTGCTGGTTACAAAATTGGAGAACTTAACTAATTTTTGCGAGCACGTTTTGAAATATTCTTGATGTATTCAGGAATCGGAACGTGCTTGGCATCTTCGTTCGTTATTGCTTCACCAAATTTCGTCTCCATTGGAATAACACCGGCCCAGATAGGTAGAGCTGCGTCTTCTTCATCGAGTGCGCCACCAGTTCGCTTCTTGGCGGTAACGTCATCAAGCTTTAATTCAACAATCATGGTTTGGGCAAACTCTTTTGCAGTTTGTTCACGGCCCGCATCCCAAAGACCTGGAACTAATCGTTCAGTGACTGCATAAAGTGCTTTCTCTTTCTCGTCACCTTCAAGGACTCTTGTTGTTCCGAAGGCCATTACCGATCGATAGTTCATAGATGAATTAAACGGGCTTCGTGCTGAAACAATGCCATCAAGCAAGGTAACTGTGGCGCAGATTTGAGCACCTTTCTTAAGAGCCATAAACATTCGCGAACCAGTTGAACCATGGAAGAGAATTCGATCGCCATCTCTGCCGTACGCAACTGGGATAACCATCGGTTCGTTGGTATCTGGATCATTAAAGCCAATATGGGCGATGATTCCTTCATCAAGGATTGAATAAATCTCTGATTTATCAGATACGCCGCGTTGCGGTTTTCTACCTAATTCGCGATTGGACATCTGGCGAGAGTACCTCAGCTTTATTTGTGAGGCAAAGATGATTTCCATTTGTTGCAATTGAGAAGTACGAGCTAAATCGATGTTGCATTATTCGGTTACAAGTTTTACTGAGAAATGAAAGGGGATTACCTACAGCGGAGAGATCATCCTTAGCGTCTAAGAAGTGGCGTGAGTCCTATCCGATTCGTTAAGGGGTGGTCGCCAGTCGATACCGATCCAAAACCTATTGGCTGATAACGATCGAGCGGTGTTCTTTTGCAAAGGTGCTCGAGAAGTAGTGGGTATGTACTGGATAGTTCAACAGTACAAGCCTTCCCGAATGTAGGTATAGCGGGGCGATGCGAACTATCCGCATCGCCCCGCGACTTATTCTGAGACAGTGAGGAAGAGCCTCTTTCGCATTCTGTTAAGGCAGTTCACTAGCCCAGCAATCTTGGTTTTATTAGTAACTGCAATTATTTATGGCGTATTAGGTAATGCACATGATGCATTAGTGCTCCTTGCAATCATTATTCCAAGTGGTTTATTGACGTTTGCGCAGGAATTTAGAGCTGAAAACACTTTAGCTAAATTAAAAGAACGGCTCGCAATAAAAGTTAAAGTTTTAAGAAACGATAATAAAGAAGAAATTGAGATTTTTAGTAGTGAACTTAAGGTGGGAGACCGAACCAAATTAGTTGCTGGAGATATAGTTCCAGCAGATATGGCTTTGATTGAGTCAACAAATTTGTCGATTGATCAATCAGTTTTGACTGGGGAGGCATTCCCTAAAGCAAAATCACTTGATGCTGATTCACAACTATTTATGGGGACTTTTGTCTCAGGCGGAAGTTGCCATGCCATGGTAACCAAAGTTGGGTCAGCTACGCAATATGGATTACTTGAGAAAGGTGTGGGAGGAGGAGATGTAGAAACCGCTTTCGAAAAAGGAATTAGATCTTTTGGAGCGCTAGTTGCGAAGGCAATTTTCTTCTTAGTTCTCTTTGTTTTTTTCGGAAATTTAGTTTTAGAACGGCCTGCCTTAACTTCGCTACTTTTTTCATTGGCGCTAGCAGTTGGTTTAACTCCCCAAATGCTGCCAGTAATTATCTCGGTCTGTTTATCTGCGGGAGCTAGGCGATTAGCTAGCGAGAAAGTCTTAGTACGACGGCTAGATGCGATTGAAGACTTGGGAACGATGGAGATTTTATGTACCGATAAGACTGGCACGTTAACAGTCGGTGAGTTAAAAGTTGATCGAGCTATCGATATTTCAGGTGGAACAAGTGAGCGAGTAATGCAAATTGCAACAGAGAACGCCACTCTCCAGGAGAGTTCTGCAAATGCGATTGATAAAGCACTGATTGAGCAGAGTAAATCTGCAACAAAACGGAAAAAAGTAAAAGAATATAACTTTGATTTTCAAAGAAGAATCATCTCAATTCTTACCGATAGCGAAGAGCTAATAACAAAGGGCGCTTATCGAGAGGTGCTGGCAATTTCATCGAGAGTGCGCCTCCACGAGAAAGTATTGCCGATTACCGATTACATAGCCGGGATTGCCAAAATTCATGATGCGGCAATTGCCGATGGTTACAAAGTATTGGCCGTTGCCTCTAAATCAGGTGATGGCGAATTTGAAATGATATTTGAAGGTTTTATCTTGATAACAGATCCGGCAAAGAACGATGCTAAAGAATCGGTAAGTGAGTTAAAGGCACTTGGTGTAGATGTGGTTTTGATTTCTGGTGATAGCGCAGCATCGGCAATACAGATTGCCAAAGAAGTTGGGATCGCCAGTGATGAAGTCATGATCGGCAAGCAACTTGAAAATATTTCAGATACCGACCTAGTAAAGGCGCTAGCAACTATTCGAGTCTTTGCGGAAATTAGCCCAATCGAAAAATCAAGACTCGTAAGTGCGCTTCGCGATAGCGGAAAAGTCGTTGGTTTCTTAGGTGATGGAATTAATGACTCGTTGGCCCTTAAAAATTCTGATGTTGCAATCAGCGTGGATGATGCTTCCGACGTAGCAAAGAGCGCTTCATCAGTTGTGTTATTGGAGAAGAATCTTGCGGTAATTGCAGATGGCGTTCGTATTGGCCGAAAAACTTTTGAAAATACGATGAAATATGTGCGGATTACTATTAGCGCTTCGTTTGGAAATGTTTTATCGATGGCAATTGCATCATTCTTCCTACCATTTCTGCCGATGCTTCCGACGCAAATCTTGCTACTTAACTTCTTAAGTGACTTACCGGCGATTGCTATATCCGGTGATCGAGTTGATGATGAGGATTTAGCAAAGCCAAGGGATTGGACCATGAAAGGGATTGGACATTTCATGGTTATCTTCGGTTTGATCTCTACGGCTTTTGACTTAACTCTCTTCTATATATCGATTGCGCTCCTGGGAAATGATCCAGAATCGATGCGTAGTTCTTGGTTTGCGGTTTCTCTTATGACAGAGGTAGTTGCAATCTTGGTGCTACGAACTAGAAGAGCTTCGTGGCGGAGTCTTCCAGCAAGAGTGCTCTTTGCGATTTCTATCTTGGTAGTGCTACTTGCGCTAGCAGTTCCAGCGCTAGGAGTCTTTACTGGATTCGGATTACCTGAGGTTAGCCTTTCATATCAAGTAATGGTTTGGAGCCTGGTATTCGGGTATGCAATCTCGCTAGAAATATTTAAACGTAGGTTGATGCGCTAATTCTTTAGCGAGAGTAGATTAAAGATATGAACCGTGATTTTGATGTTGTAGTAATTGGTTCGGGATTTGGTGGCTCTGTTGCTGCACTGCGGTTAACTGAAAAGGGTTATCGTGTTGCGGTTTTGGAAGCCGGCAGACGTTTTACCGATAAAGATTTTCCAAAGACCTCTTGGCGAATTTCAAAATTCTTATTTATGCCTAGATTGGGTTTACGGGGCATCCAACGAATCCATGCACTGCCTGATGTTTTAGTTCTCGCTGGCGCAGGCGTCGGCGGTGGATCGCTAGTTTATGCAAATACTTTGTACCAACCACCTGATTCATATTTTGAAGATAAACAATGGCGACATATCACCGATTGGAAAGCCGAGTTATTGCCTTGGTATGACCAAGCTTCCAGAATGTTAGGCGTTGCTGATAATCCATATTTCTCACCATCAGATCAAGCGATGAAAGATGTTGCAGAAGAGATGGGAGTTGGCCACACTTTTAAAATGGCGCCACTTGGTGTTCATTTTGGTGATGGCTCTGGCGTTTTAAGTAAAGATCCATATTTTGGTGGCGTTGGTCCAGATCGACATGGTTGCCGGCAATGTGGTGGATGTATGACAGGTTGTCGATATAACGCAAAAAATACGCTGCCAAAAAATTATTTGGGGTTAGCCGAGAGCGCCGGAGCGCAAGTTTTTCCAGAACATACTGTTACTACAATCAAAGAATTGAATGGCGGCTGGCAGATTGAAGCACGTAAGAGCAGCGCCTGGTTCGGCGGCAAGCGAACCTTTACTGCGGGTCAAGTTGTTGTCGCAGCTGGCACTTACAACACGCAGAAGTTATTACATCGGATGAAGAGCAATGGAAATCTTCGAAAGTTATCGCCAGCTTTAGGAAAATTATCAAGAACTAATTCTGAGGCGCTAACCGGTGCGATTATGCCTAAAGGTGGCGCGATTGATTTTTCTAAGGGCGCAGCAATTACCTCCTCATTTTTCCCCGATGAACATACCCATGTCGAACCAGTGCGATACGGAAAAGGTTCAAATTTCATGGGTTTACTTCAGACAGTTATGACTGATGGTGAATCGGCAAAAGCACGTCGCAGGCAATGGCTTTCGACTTTGGTCTTGCGCCCAGGTTTGATTGCAAAGATATTTGATGTCAGAAAATGGAGCGAGCGCACAGTAATTGCACTAGTTATGCAAAACGTTGATTCGGCAATCTCAGTAGTAGGAAAGCGCGGCATCTTTGGCTGGCGTTTAACATCAAAGAATGAAAGTGAAAATCCAAATGCAACTTACATTCCGGCTGCTAATGAAGTAGTTCGCAGAATAGCCAATAAATATGGCGGAACACCGGGAGGACATATTGGTGATTTGATTAGCGCGCCATTTACTGCACATTTTGTAGGTGGTTGTGTAATTAGCGACCGACCAGAAAGTGGCGTTATAGATCCATATCATCGGGTTTGGAACTATCCAACGTTGCACGTTGTAGATGGCTCAAGCTTGACGGCAAATCTCGGAGTAAACCCATCGCTAACAATTACCGCGCAAGCAGAGCGCGCCTTCTCGTTCTGGCCAAATAAAGGGCAGAGCGATCCAAGGCCATTACAAGGAAGTGCTTATCAACGCATAAATTGGGTTAGGCCAAGCGCGCCATTTGTTCCTGCTGGTGCTTACGGAGAATTAAGAGTTAATTAATATCCATGATGTGGCGATTGCCGCGATCAAAAGTTAGATAGTTCCAAGTCCAGTCAGCCATCGTGCCGATCTTGTTTCTGCCGCCGATTAGATAGAAGAGATGTAGCCAGAGCCAGGCATACCAAGCAATAACGCCACTTAATCTAATTGGGCCTACTTCGACAACTGCTTTATGGCGACCAATTGTTGCCATTGAACCTTTGTCGCGATAACAAAATACCGAAAGTGGTTGATTCTTAATGGCGCTAGCAATCTGTTTTGCAACAAAGCGCCCTTGCTGCATTGCAACTGGTGCGACCATCGGCAAGAAGCGACCGTCATTTCCTTTTGCGCCAGCAATATCTCCGATAGCAAAAATATTTGGATAATTTGTAACTTGCATAGTTGGTTCGACTGTTATGCGACCATTTGCATTAGGTAAACCAAGTTTCTTCATAACTGGCTCGCCAGTCACGCCAGCGGCCCAAATTGTTACCTCTGAGGGCAACTTCTTCTTATCGCCAAAGAGAATCTCACGAGGCTTAATTTCTTTAACCGAGGTACTCGTCAAAACATTAACGCCGAGTTTCTCTAGGTCACGCTTTGTTCGTTCCGATAACTTTGGCGAAAAAGATGGCAATAAGCGAGGACCTGCTTCAACAATATTTACTCTGATATTTGCGGCAGCTTTAGCTTGATCTGAACGTAACGGACCTTTCTTAAGTTCGGCGATTGCGCCGGCCATTTCTACACCCGTAGGTCCGCCACCGACGACCGTTATTGATAACTTGGTTTCATCTTCAAAGCGACATAGATCCTCAAAGCGGCGCAAGATAGAAGATCTAATCTCTAAAGCTTCGGTAACGCTCTTCATGCCAAGAGCATTTTCTGCTACGCCTTTAACGCCAAAATCATTGGTGGCAGAACCCATTGCCACTATTAGGTAATCGAAATCTAAACTTTCGCTGGAATCTAATTTCACTGATTTATTCCGTTGATCAATTGTGATGGGCGAGCCCATTCGAAACTTAATTTTGGTTTTGCGAAGTGCGCCACGAATTGGATGCGCAATGTGGTCTGCGGCTAATCCGGCGGTGGAGACTTGATATAGAAGAGGCAGAAAGGTTTGAAAGTTATGACGATCAACCAGAGTCACATCTGCGATTGAATCTAAGGCACGAGCGGCGGTTAACCCACCAAAGCCAGCACCCAAAATCACTACCTTTGGCCGTTTCATCTGCGGAAGTCTAATCTTTAACCATGGATAACTCGCGGCGAATATTGGTGACAGGCGCATCGGGTTATGTTGGTGGACGCTTAGTGACTGCGTTACTAAATGAAGATCTGCCAGTTCGCATCAATGTTAGAGATAAGAAGAAGATTTCTGGACAGAGTTGGGCTAAGCAAGTTGAAGTAGCCGTCGGAAATGCCACAAGTTTTTCAGAGATGAAGAGCGCTTTAACTGGAATACATACGGCATTTTACTTACTGCATTCAATTGGTGTTGGTACAGATTTTGATGAACTTGAAGCAAGTATGGCTCGAAACTTTGCAAAAGCTGCAGAAGCATCAGGAGTAAAACAGATTGTTTACCTTGGCGGAATAGCCAACGATGAGAAACAGAGTAAACATTTAGCATCCAGAGCTCGCACTGGTGAAGAATTGCGATCAACATCGGTTCCAGTTTTAGAACTTCGTGCTGGAATCATTATCGGTTCAGGTTCTGCCTCATTTGAAATGTTGCGCCATTTAACGCATCGCTTGCCAATCATGACTACGCCAAAATGGGTTTCAAATCGAACGCACCCGATCGCAATCAGAGATGTGCTCTGGTATTTAACGAACGCCGCCAAATTGGAAAGACCAGTGTCTGGGATCTATGACATTGGCGGACCAGAAATTCTTTCTTATGCCGAGATGATGCAGAAATTTGCGCAATGTTCTGGGCTAAGACGTAGATGGATTATTCGCGTACCAGTTCTAACGCCAAAGCTTTCTAGTCTTTGGATTGGTTTTGTTACTCCAGTTCCAACTCGCTTGGCGCGGCCATTAATAGGATCGCTTATAAATGAAACTGTTGCTGATCCAAAGAAAGCGATTGATGCGATCATTCCAAAACCGCCGGAAGGTTTAATAGATGTAACAAATGCCATTAACTTGGCGCTCTCGCGAACCACAAGTAATCAAGTGGAGACTCGTTGGTCTGATGCAACGGCAATTACTGCACCTTGGCAGAAAGCGCAGAGCGATCCAGATTGGGCAGGTGAAGTTACTCATCGTGATAATCGAGAAGTTTTAACTGATGCGCCAATTGATTGTGTCTGGCAATCCATCGAACAGATCGGTGGTGAGACTGGCTGGTATGGCGCAGATTTTCTCTGGTGGGCTAGGGGAATGCTCGATCGAATTGTTGGCGGCGTTGGATTGCGACGTGGTCGAAGAGATCCAAAACATTTAAGAGTTGGTGACAGTTTAGATTTTTGGAGAGTTGAAGTCGTTGAAAAAGAACGCGTCCTGAGACTTTATGCCGAGATGATTCTGCCCGGTAAAGCCTGGTTGGAATTTAGAATCGAAAAAGTTGGCGATAAAACCAGAATCATTCAAGAGGCAACATTTTCACCGCGTGGATTAGGTGGCCAGTTGTATTGGTACATCGTCTCGCCCTTCCATTTCTTCATCTTCCCAACGATGCTGCGCAATATCGTCAAAGCTGCGCGACGAGAGAGCGCCACGAAATCCCACACATAAGGCGATATCCCCTTTAATATTTGCCATATGTCAGCGCTTGAGAACACCGAGAGCCAGAGTTCATCATTGACCGATCTCGAAGTTCGCATCCTTGAATTTGAGCG
>JBJSWS010000228.1:0-4889 GCA_046085985.1 Actinomycetales bacterium | reverse complement strand
AGGTCTCTTTTCCTGCTTCACCTTCAACATCGATTAGAACGATGTGACCGGCCTTGATATCTCCGAAGAGAATCTTCTCGGATAGCGCATCTTCAATCTCGCGTTGAATAGTTCTACGAAGCGGACGTGCGCCAAGGGCTGGGTCATAACCGCGCTTTGCAAGAACTGCCTTCGCAGAAGCGGTTAGCTCGATACCCATGTTCTTCTCTTTCAAGCGAGTCTCGAGATTTGAAGTCATCAAGTCTACGATCTGAATAATCTCGCTCTCGGAAAGCTGGTGGAAGACAATGACATCGTCGATACGGTTTAAGAATTCAGGGCGGAAGTGAGTCTTTAACTCAGCTGCAACTTTGTTCTTCATCCGCTCGTAATTTCCAAGTGCATCATTGACGTTAGCAAAACCAAGTGAGAGCGCCTTTGAAATATCGCGGGTTCCAAGGTTTGTGGTCATGATGATGATGGTGTTTTTGAAATCTACTTGGCGACCTTGGGCATCGGTTAGACGACCTTCTTCAAGTACTTGTAATAGCGAGTTGAAGATATCTGGGTGCGCTTTTTCAATTTCATCGAAAAGTACAACTGAGAATGGGCGACGACGAACTTTTTCAGTTAGTTGTCCACCTTCGTCATAACCAACGTAGCCAGGAGGAGCGCCGAATAATCTTGAAGCAGTGTGCTTCTCGGAGTACTCGGACATATCAAGTTGGATAAGTGCATCTTCATCGCCAAATAAGAATTGGGCAAGAGTTCTAGAAAGTTCAGTCTTACCAACACCAGAAGGACCGGCGAAGATAAAGGATCCGCCGGGACGACGTGGATCTTTTAGACCAGCGCGAGTACGACGGATTGCTTGGGAAAGCGCCTTAATAGCTTGTTCTTGTCCGATGACTCGCTTGTGAAGTTCATCTTCCATACGAATCAATCGGGAAGTTTCAGCTTCAGTTAACTTAAATACTGGAATACCAGTTGCAGTTGATAGGACTTGTGCGATGAGTTCTTCATCAACTTCAGCAACGACATCAAGGTCGCCTGCCTTCCAAGTCTTTTCGCGCTCTGCCTTCTCCGCAATTAACTGCTTTTCAGTATCGCGAAGTGAAGCTGCTTTTTCGAAATCTTGGCCATCGATTGCAGATTCTTTTTCATGACGAACTTGTGCAATCTTGTCATCCATCTCGCGAAGTTCTGGTGGCGCAGTCATACGACGAATACGAAGGCGTGAGCCAGCCTCATCAAGTAGATCAATTGCCTTATCTGGCAAGAAACGATCTGAGATGTAGCGATCTGCAAGTGTTGCAGCAGCAACTACTGCATCATCAGTGATTGAAACCTTGTGATGGGTTTCGTAACGATCGCGAAGTCCTTTAAGAATTTCAATTGTGTGTGTAACAGAAGGTTCAGCAACTTGAATTGGTTGGAAACGTCGCTCAAGAGCTGCATCTTTCTCAAGGTGCTTGCGATATTCATCAAGAGTGGTTGCGCCAATTGTCTGGAGCTCGCCACGTGCCAACATTGGTTTCAAAATTGAAGCGGCATCGATTGCACCTTCAGCGGCGCCTGCGCCAACCAGAGTATGAATTTCATCGATGAACAAAATAATGTCGCCGCGAGTACGGATCTCTTTTAGAACTTTCTTCAATCTTTCTTCGAAATCACCGCGGTAGCGAGAACCGGCAACAAGTGCGCCCAGATCAAGTGAATAAAGTTGTTTGCCCTTTAGAGTTTCTGGGACATCGCCTTTAAAGATTGCTTGGGCAAGACCTTCAACAACTGCGGTCTTTCCAACGCCTGGCTCACCAATTAGAACTGGATTGTTCTTGGTACGGCGAGAGAGAACCTGCATAACGCGCTCGATCTCTTTTTCGCGACCAATTACTGGATCTAGTTTTCCTTCACGAGCTGCAGTAGTTAAGTTGCGACCAAATTGATCCAAAATTAGTGATGTTGCTGGAGTTCCTTCTGGCGCACCAGAGGTAACGGCTTCTTTTCCTTGATAGCCCGAGAGCAATTGAATTACTTGCTGGCGAACGCGATTTAAATCAGCACCAAGTTTTACAAGAACCTGCGCTGCAACGCCTTCACCTTCGCGGATCAATCCAAGAAGAATGTGTTCGGTTCCGATGTAGCTATGGCCAAGTTGTAGCGCTTCGCGAAGCGATAGTTCTAAAACTTTTTTCGCACGAGGAGTAAATGGAATATGGCCAGATGGAGCTTGTTGACCCTGTCCAATAATTTCTTCGACTTGTGAGCGAACACCTTCAAGTGAAATACCAAGCGCTTCTAATCCTTTAGCTGCAACGCCTTCACCTTCGTGAATTAATCCAAGAAGAATATGTTCGGTACCAATGTAATTGTGATTGAGCATGCGAGCTTCTTCCTGCGCGAGAACAACAACTCGGCGGGCCCGATCGGTAAAGCGCTCAAACATCAATTACTCCTTTGTCGAACTTGAACTAGCGTATAACAGGGCTTCTGATATCTCGAATTCAAGGGATTCTGCCCCATCTCCCGTTGCTGAGATTCGCACCAGAGATTGGTCAGAGATTCGCCCTTCGAGAATCATTTTAGCTAATCGGTTTCCAATCGCGCTCTGGATTAATCGGCGTAATGGCCGCGCACCAAATGCTGGATCGTAACCGTGAACAAGTAACCAACTCTTTGCACTCTCTTCAAGTACAAGTGTGATCTTTCGATCTGCTAACCGCTTATCAAGTTCGGTAATTTGTAGATCAACAATTTTTGCGAAGTGCTCTTCTGTTAAAGAATTGAAATTCAAAATCTCATCGATACGATTTAGAAATTCAGGTTTGAAAGTTACATTTAGTAGATCTCGTTGCAGATTTGAAGTCATCACAATAATGGAATTCTTAAAATCAACGGTATGACCTTGGCTATCAGTCAATCGACCATCGTCAAATACTTGAAGTAAGAGATCAAAGACTTCTGGGTGAGCTTTCTCAATCTCATCAAGAAGAATTACTGAGTAAGGACGACGACGAATTGCTTCAGTTAGTTGACCGCCTTCTTCATAGCCAACATATCCAGGAGGTGCACCAACGAGGCGTGAAGTTGAGAACTTCTCGCCATATTCACTCATATCGATTCGCACAATTGCATGCTCATCATCAAACATAAATTGGGCAAGTGCTTTAGCTAGTTCGGTTTTACCGACACCAGTCGGTCCAAGGAATAAGAAGACGCCGGTGGGACGATTTGGATCAGATACGCCAGAACGAGATCGGCGAATCGCATCAGCAACTGCATGTACAGCTGCATCTTGTCCGATTACACGTTGGCCAAGTTCCTGATCAAGATTCAATAGCCGTTCACTATCTGCTTGTAGCAATTTACCCACTGGAATCTTGGTCCAAGCCGAAATAACTTCTGCGATGTCATCGCCAGTAACAACTTCTTTTACCATCGCATCGATCTGATTTACCTTGGTGCGCGCATCTTGTGATTGCGATTCAACTTCGCGCAATTTTCCGTACATCAAACGAGCGGCCTTTTCTAGATCACCAGCGCGCTGCGCGCGATCGATCTCATTTTTTAATTCATCTAGTTCGCGAGTTAGATCCCCGATGCGATCGAGCGTTTCTTTCTCGCTCTTCCACTTTGCTGTAAGCGTTGCGAGTTCTTTATTGGCAATAGTTAATTCTTGACGAATAGCAGCAAGGCGCTCCTTTGATGCTTCATCCTTCTCTTTTGCTAAGCCAAACTCTTCCATTTGAAGACGATTTACGGTGCGTTGAATTCGATCAATCTCTTCAGGAGATGAATCAATCTCCATTCGCAGGCGAGATGCTGCTTCATCAACTAGATCAATTGCTTTATCTGGCAGAAATCTGGTGGTGATGTAGCGATCGGAAAGAGTCGCGGCTGCGACAAGTGCGGCATCGCTAATGGTGACTTTGTGGTGAGCTTCGTACTTCTCGCGGATTCCGCGCAAGATTCCAATTGCCTCTTCAACACTTGGTTCACCAACGAGTACTTGTTGGAAACGACGCTCAAGGGCTGCATCTTTCTCAATATATTTGCGGTATTCATCAAGAGTGGTTGCGCCAATCATGTGTAGTTCACCGCGTGCCAAAAGTGGCTTCAACATATTTCCGGCATCAAGAGCTCCTGCCATGCCACCTGCGCCAACAACTGTATGTAGCTCATCAATAAAAGTAATTACTTCACCTTCTGCAGCGACAATTTCATCAAGGACTGCCTTTAAACGCTCTTCGAATTCACCTCGATATTTGGCACCTGCAATAAGTGCGCCCATATCTACTGTTACAACTCGCTTATTTTTTAAACCAAGTGGCACATCGCCAGAGACAATTCGTTGGGCTAGACCTTCAACAATTGCCGTCTTTCCAGTTCCAGGCTCACCAATTAAAACCGGGTTGTTCTTGGTACGGCGAGAGAGAACTTGGATGACGCGACGAACTTCATTATCGCGACCGATTACCGGATCAAGTTTTCCATCGCGGGCGCGAGCGGTCAGGTCGATGCCATATTGCTCGAGCGCGGATTTCTGGTTTTCACTCACGTCGGGTGAACCAAGGGGGTGGGGGGATTTATTCCTTCAAGCTTAAAGATGTAAAAGCATGCGGGTATTGCCGAGGGTATTTGGCTTTACGCTCTCAAGGTCTAAGAACTCGGCGATACCTTCATCATAGGAAAGTAAGAGCTCTTGGTAGACCGCAGGTTCGACAGGGGTGCCAGTGATCTCTTTAAAACCGTGACTTGCAAAGAACTTAGTTTCAAATGTGAGACAGAAGAGACGTTTTAAACCTAACTCTTTTGCTCGCGCAATTATCGCTTCCAAAATTTGATGACCGATCTTCTTGCCGCGTTGATTCTCTAGAACTGCGACAGTTCGAACTTCACCAAGATCTTCC
>JBJSWS010000227.1:0-826 GCA_046085985.1 Actinomycetales bacterium | reverse complement strand
CTTCGAAAAAATAAAATTCTTGAGAGCGGTGGTTTTTCCTCTGAACAGCTAACTGAGGACATTGAATTAACTTGGAGAATTTATCGAGAAGGTTATCGATGTAGTTATGAGCCAGCAGCACAAGTTTCTATGAAAGTTCCGTTGAAATTCCGAGATTGGTTTAAACAGAGAAGAAGATGGGCAAGCGGACTGGTCCGAGTGTTACAAAGCCATGGATTTCAAATTATTAAGAAGTGGGAATGGCCGGCATTTCCACTATTGCTTGAAGCAACATTTGCAATTATTTGGTGCCATCTACTGATTCTCTTTGTTGTTTTCTGGTTAATTGCCTTGTTTACAACCAGTATCGAATTAACGAGTCCACTAGGAATTGGACGTTGGGGCGTAATGGCGATCGGGGTTTCTCTTCTGCAAATAATTTGGGGAATGCATCTAGATAGCAGTCACGATCGAAATATTTCAAAACTTTGGCCGCTTGCACCTTTGTATCCACTTTTCTATTGGTCAATGAGCGCTTTTGTTGTTGTCTGGACCACTATTCCTACCCTTCTAACAAAACCTAAGAAAGTTCTGTGGACTAGCCCTGGTAGAAAAGATAGTCGTAATCTTTAACTGAAATGCTTGTACACTAGGGAAATCATGAATACTTTAGCGACAAGAAAAATTTCAAGTTTTATAATGCTCTTTGGGTCAATAACTGGATTCATAGCTTCATTCATCTTAACTGTAGACAAAATTGAAGTACTAAAAGATTCGGGATACATACCTTCTTGCAACATATCGGAAACTCTAAATTGCAAGAGCGTAATGCTCTCCAAACAAGCAG
>JBJSWS010000226.1:0-1435 GCA_046085985.1 Actinomycetales bacterium | reverse complement strand
CTAGCTTCGATAGTTGCCGCTGATTTAGAGAATGACTCGGCGTTATTTGTTGCCTCATCAAGACCAATCAGAGATTTAGAAGCCTTTGCATCGCCTCGTGCCGACATTCTTACTTATGCAAATCGCGGCCTTGCCGGAATCGATGGCAACATTTCAACTGCAATGGGTATCGCAACTCACCATGATGAGACCTATGCCATCTTGGGCGATCTCGCTTTTCTACATGACATATCAGCGCTGGCTAACCCAATTAAAGATGTCTTAACAATTATTGTTGTAGATAACAATGGCGGCGGTATTTTCTCTACATTGCCGCAACGTGGGTCAACTGGTTTTGAGAAAGTATTTGGAACTCCTCATAATCAAGATTTAGCAAAGATAGTTGCCGGATTTGGCATCTCATTTGATGTAGTTGAGAATCCAAAGGATTTACATATTGCCTTGCAACGAATCCATCCAAATGTCCATGTCATCATCGCCAAGATGCCAGATCGAGAAAGAAACGCAGATTCGTTAGCTGCAGCGCTTAAAAGATATAAGGATTTAGTGGTTCTCTAACGCGGTACGCATGGGCAGTAACTTGGCCTGGCTTTCGGCGTATTCACGTTCTGGATCAGAGCTAGCCAAGATTCCACAGCCGGCATAGATTCTGATTGATTGATTATCAGATGAGATTTGGCCACAGCGAAGTGCAATTCCTAATTCGCCATCACCGCGCGCATCAATCCAACCAATTGGTCCGGCGTAGCGACCGCGAGAAATTCCTTCAATCTCATCGATAGTGCGCTGCGCTAAATCTGTCGGAGTACCACAAACAGCCGCTGTTGGATGAAGTCTTGAAACTAAATCAAAGATATCTGATGGTGATGAGTTATCACTTAAGACTCCGGTGACATCTGTTGCAAGATGCATAACATTGGAAAGATGTAAGACAAATGGTGATTCTGGAACATTCATAGATGAACAGAGTGGAGTCAGCGCATCTGCAACCGAGCGGACTGCATATTCATGTTCCTCTAAATCTTTTGATGATCTAGCAAGTGAACCTGCTAGTGCCAGATCGCGTTCATCATCGCCAGTCTTACGGATTGTTCCGGCAAGAATACGTGAGGTAACAAGTGATTTACTTAAGCGGACCAATAGTTCTGGAGTAGCACCAACTAAACCAGAGTTTGAGTAAACCCAAGTTGATGGGTATTCCTTTGCTAGTTGCTTTAAAATATTTCTTGTTGAAATTGGTTTATCTGAAGCTGCTGTGGCAAAACGAGCTAAGACAACTTTCTCAAGGGAGCCTTCTTTAATCTTAGAAACAGCGCTAGCGACGCGTTCTTGCCAGACATCGCCATTGCTGCCGCTCCAAGAGAGCTGTAAATCAGATTTTGAAATTGTTGCGCTTTGTAAGGCTGGCTGTGGTTTTGCGCCAATCCAAGTAATC
>JBJSWS010000225.1:0-397 GCA_046085985.1 Actinomycetales bacterium | reverse complement strand
CATCAACATAAAGCAAGATTCGATCTGGTAATTCTTCAATTCGATTGCACAATTGTCGTAAGACCGGTGCTACTTCTTTATTACGATCAGAACCAAAGCGGACTTCCAAAACTTCTTTGGTGGCAAACTGCTTAATCAATTCAGCTGGAGAGCCTTCGGCCATAATCTTTCCGCGATCCATAACAATCAATCGATCGCAGAGCTGTTCGGCCTCATCCATAAAGTGGGTAGTAATAATTAACGTTACGCCATCTTCCTTAAGGCGAAATAAGCGATCCCAGAGAATATGACGTGCTTGCGGATCTAGCCCAGTTGTTGGTTCATCCAACATCAAGATATCTGGCTCACTTACTAGCGCGCGAGCAATTGTTAAGCGACGCTTCATGCCACCGCTTAG
>JBJSWS010000224.1:0-4081 GCA_046085985.1 Actinomycetales bacterium | reverse complement strand
CCGATGCCTAGAGGAATATTGGCTACAGTTACAGTTAAATGTTTTAAAAATGAGAGTTTCATTAAGGATATTTATCAGGCTCATTACCAAGACGAGAAATTTGTTCAAGTACTACCTAAAGGTCAGATGCCAGAAACCTCTTCAGTTATTGGATCAAATTTCACACAGATTCAAGTTGCTGTTGATGAACATACTTCCCGACTAATTGTCTCGATTGCTATTGATAATTTGGGTAAGGGTGCGGCAGGTCAGGCGATACAAAATGCGAATCTAATAAGCGGTCTTCCAGAAGATCTCGGATTGTCAGTGATGGGCATCGGACAATGAACCTGCCCCAGGGATTTTTAACCGCTGGTGTAAGCGCTGGTTTAAAGAAAAGTGGCGCTCGCGACCTTGCCTTAATTGTAAATAACGGTCCCGATTATTTTTGTGCCGGGGTATTCACTTCGAATCAAGTGGTTGCGGCGCCGGTTATCTGGACACGAAAAAATTTGATGAAAAATGTGGCACGCGCTGTATTGATTAATAGTGGAGGCGCGAATGCTTGTACCGGTGAAGAAGGTTTGAAAGATACCGAAAAATCTGCCGAAAAGGTTGCCGCGGAATTAATGATTTCAAAAGATGAGGTAGCAATCTGTTCAACTGGGATGATTGGCGTCAGGTTGCAAATGGAGAAGTTATTACCGGGAATTGAGGTAGCCACAAAGGCATTAACTGACATTTCCGTGAATGATTGTGCTGAGGCCATAATGACAACAGATTCACAACCAAAAATTGCAGAATATCTTCTTGAAGATGGTGTTCAGTTTGTCGGGATTGCCAAAGGCGCTGGCATGTTAGCTCCATCCTTAGCAACCATGATTTCGGTAATTATGACCGACGGTGTGATTGATCCAAATTTTGGACAGAGGGCACTAGAAGACGTATCTGAAAAAACGTTCAATCGCATAGATTCAGATGGCTGTACCTCTACAAATGACACGGTTTTACTTATGGCTTCGGGAGCCTCGGGCATAAATGTTGATAATGATGTTCTGTACAACGCTCTTTTCGAAATTAGTAATAGTTTGTCTCGGAAGCTGATTGAAGATGCAGAAGGGAATACCAAAGTAATCGAAATTGAAGTTTGCAATGCCAAGAGCGAACGAGATGCAGTTGAAATTGGTAGGGCATGCGCGAGAAATAATCTACTTAAATGCGCGATTAACGGCGAAGACCCGAATTGGGGCCGAGTCTTGGCGGCAGTAGGGACAACAAAAGCAGTATTTGATCCACAAAATATAGATGTCTCACTTAACGGAGTCATGGTTTGCCGAATGAGCCAGCCAGGCGAGGATCGCTCCTTAGTGGATTTGAAGGGTAGAGATGTTCACATTTTGATTGATTTACATGCAGGAACCGAACGCGCTTCAATATTAACTAACGATCTCACCGCAGATTACGTTCACGAAAATTCAGCGTACTCAACATGATTCTTATTAAATTAGGCGGTCATGCAATGAGTGAGTCCTCAGCATGGATAAATTCCATTAAATCAAAATGGTTATCTGGCGAGAGATTCGTTCTGGTTCATGGCGGAGGACCTCAGATCGACTTAGCCCTGAAGAACCAGAATATTCATTCAGAGTTTAAGGACGGATTAAGGGTCACTAGTCATGAAGCAATGCAAGTTGTAGAGCAAACACTTACCGGAATTGTGCAACGAAGAATTGTCAATGAATTGCGAAGATTTGACTTACCTGCCATTGGAATTTCTGGCTCTGATGGCGAAACTCTAATGGCCAATATCAAGAATAATGGGGAATACGGATTAGTTGGAGATATCACATCAGTTAATACGCAACTTTTGGCAACTTTGATTGAGGCTGAATATCTACCCGTTATATCTCCGATTGGAACTAATCCAGGCGGCGAGGTTCTCAATGTAAATGCTGATATCGCGGCCGGCGCTATCGCAGGTGCCCTGAGTGTTGAAGAAATAATCTTCATGACAGATGTGCCGGGGATCTATTTGAAATGGCCCGATAAAGAATCACTAATTGAGAAGGTATCAATATCAGATCTTGAAAGTATGAGCTTTGCTGAAGGCATGATTCCCAAAGTGGAGGCAGTTAAGAATGCAATTCGAAGTGGAGCTGGGTCGGCGCGAATAATTGATGGCAAGGACCAGTTGGCTCTTTCTATGGCATTGGAAAAATCGGGTGGAACATGGATTCAAAAATGAGATCTAAGGAGTTGAAAAAGCGCTGGGAGAGCGCCATGCAATCTACTTATACAACGCCCGGTTTGCTTATTTCATCTGCGAGAGGCAGCCGTTTGAAGGATGCAGCCGGTAACGAATATCTCGATTTGCTTGGCGGAATTGCGACAAACGCGTTAGGTCATAATCACCCAAAAATAGTAAGCGCTGTTACAAAACAGATAAGAAAATTTAGCCATCTTTCGAATATCTACGGCCATCAACCTGGAATAGATCTTGCTGAGAAATTAATCAAGATGACTGGCGACGAAAATGCACGAGTCTATTTCTGCAACTCCGGAACTGAGGCTGTCGAGGCTGCAATTAAGCTCTCGCGTCTTACAGGAAGAAAGCAAATCATTTCGGCTATTGGTTCCTTTCATGGAAGAACTATGGGTTCACTTTCGCTAACTGCTCAACCGAGTAAGCAGAGACCATTTCTTCCATTACTACCTAAGGTGAAACATGTTGCATATGGCGATTTAAAGTCGCTTCGTAAAAGGATTTCAAAGAAAACTGCAATGGTAATCCTTGAACCCATCATGGGTGAAGCCGGAGTAGTAGTTCCTCCCGCAGGGTATCTAAAGGCTGTCCGTGAACTCTGTGACAAGTTTGGAGTACTGCTTGTTTTCGACTGCGTACAAACTGGTATGGGGCGAACTGGAACCTGGTTCGGCTACGAAGATGAGGGCATAAAACCAGATGTCATCACGATTGCGAAAGGTATCGGGGGAGGACTTCCGTTAGGTGCAATGATTACGATTGGAATCGATAAGAACCTATTTCTGCCGGGCAGCCACGGAAGTACATTTGGCGGTAATCCGATTGCTTGCGCTGCAGCAAATGCTGTCATCTCTGAGATATCTAAGAAACGATTACTAACATCTAATCGAAGAAAAGGCCAGTTATTTATTAAAAGCCTTCAAAGTTTGAGTGAGGTTAAGGAAGCTAGAGGCAAAGGACTTTTGGTGGGAATAGAGTTCCATAAATCCCAGGCGAAAATTGTTGCCAAACGTCTTGAAGAGTTGGGATATCTAGTTAATGCGGTAAACGAAAGTGTTCTCCGGCTAGCTCCTTCGTATTTAATAACAGATTTGGAGATTAAGAAGTTTGTGCAGGCATTAAAAACGGTTCTGGAAGGAGTCGAGAATGGCTAAATCACTTTCGAGCGCAGCGAGGAGAGCGTTGATGGTTTCTCTGATCAATAAGGGGTTAATTAAGTCGCAAGGAGATTTAGTTAAGCAGTTAAGTAAGGCCGGCGTTAAAGTTACTCAGGCAACTGCAAGCCGAGATTTGGAAGAAGTCGGAGCTGTCAGAGGACCAGACGCAAATGGCGAAGTTAGGTACCAGATGCCAAGTGAGATATCGCCACAAAACCTTTCTCCTAATCCGTTTAATAGACTTTCGAATAGTTTAATTTTAAAGATGGAGAGCAGCGGAAATTTAGTTGTAATAGGAACACCGCCGGGTGCGGCTGCGATGATTGGCGGTTCTATTGATAGAGCGATTGCCAAGTCTGATTTAAAGCAGGTAATCGGAACGATTGCAGGTGACGACACAGTCCTAGTGATTGCGAAAATGAGTAATGGTGGGGCGGCTGCGAAAAAAGAGTTAACAAACTTCTTTGATAAGAGTTTTTCTAGTACTAGGAAGATGGGTAAAAAGTAATGGCGCTTTGGGGCGGTAGATTCACCAGAGAAACTGATGAAGCAATGTTTACGCTATCAAAAAGTACTGATGTTGATTGGGAACTGGCGCCATATGACATCGCAGGCTCACTTGCTCACCTGACCGAGTTAGAAAAAGCTAAATTAGTAAGCAAAGAAATTGCCATAAAGATAA
>JBJSWS010000223.1:0-5522 GCA_046085985.1 Actinomycetales bacterium | reverse complement strand
TCCCGCAATGGGCAATTATCATCATCATCAAAATCCTTCGGCATTCAAATTGGATAAAAAGGTCATTTATGATGTCTGCTCATTGTATGATGCTGAAGGACTATACACCATTAATCCGGGAGTGCATTCACCTTTGATTGGTTTTGCTTATGATGGTGTTCCTGTCTATGGTGCATATGGATTCAAAAATTCGGATGGAACAGGAGGATTGGTCAGAATGCAATCAGGATATCGTTTGCGTTCAATTTCAACACGTACGCATTATGCGGATGGAACAGATGTAACTGATGGTCCACCGGTTAATACTACATTTCCACTTGGATACTTTAATGAGGATTATGAATTCGTTTCTCATCTCGGCGAAGAAGACTATTTGGATGTTCACAATGGACGTTTCTGCATCACTCCGGAATATCCGAATGGTACCTATGCCTATTTCTGCACGGTGGATGAACAATGGAATTCAGCATATCCCTATGCTATCGGACCTACATTTAATGGATCTATTGTGGCCGCAAAAGTTCAGAATGTTGGTGAACCCGTTGAGACATATACTGCCACAACTTCCGTACAAGAATTGAATCCAAGTGCATTCACCATATTCTTTTCTTCAAATGACTTGCTGATCATTCAGGCCAATGATGTGATAAGAGAACAAGTTATAATCTCGATTCATGATCTTACGGGTTACGAGGTTGCAAAAGGTTTTCTCGAGCAAGGAAGTACGATAGTTGGAATTACGGCAATTTCAGTAGCTATGAATTGTTGACAATAGCCTCTCTCGTCGAATCCGAAGGAATACCGGAAGATTTTCCAAAAGTTGCACAAGTAATCTATAACCGGTTGAAAATTGGTATGCCACTGCAATTCGATTCAACAATTCACTATATTTTTCAACGAAGAGGGGATATTCGACTCTCAATTGCAGACACCAAAATTAAGAGCCCTTACAACACTTTCCTAAATCGAGGATTACCTCCTTCGCCAATCGGTAGTCCAACTAGAGCTGCAATTCTCGCCACCTTGAATCCCGAATCAGGTCCATGGTTGTACTTCGTCACGGTTCGACCTAAGGAAACTAAGTTCACCTCCGATTACAACGAGTTCTTGAAGTTTAAAGCTGAGTACAAAAAGAACTTCGCCAACGGTGATTTTGAATGAGTCGGAGAATGGCGGTACTTGGTTTCCCAATAGAACACAGTCTTTCGCCAATTGTGCATAGCAAAGCAGCGGAGATACTAGGCATCTCGTTTAGTTACGAAAGATTTGCAGTTCGAGAGGAAGAACTTGCCGGTTTCTTGGCGAAACATAACGAACCGCAATGGCGGGGTTTTTCGTTAACAATGCCGCTTAAGGAAGAAGGATTTAGGTTGGGGCATCCTTCAGATGAAGGAACAGAACTCACGGGCGTAGCCAATACTCTAGTAAATTCATCAAGAGGATGGCTTGCTTACAACACTGATATCTCAGGGTTCGAATTTCTACTTGAACCCACAGAGTACAAATCAGTATCAATACTCGGAACTGGCGGAACAGCCCGTGCAGCGCTATTCGCTATAGGTAAAGAAGCCGAAGAGATCGAAATCTTTCGGCGAAGTGATAAAAACGACGAACTCTGTCTTGCCATAAACTCCAGAATTGCATTTCGAGAATGGTCAGATTTGGCAGATGCATTCGATAATGATCTACTTATAAATGCCACTTCAGCTTCGGCGAATAATGAGATTCGTCAAAATGGAAGAAGGGTAAAGATCGCCCTGGATGCCGTGTATGCCCCGTGGCCACCACCGTTACTTGATCACCAGCAAGGTGCAACATATTTCAGCGGAAAAGATCTTTTGGTCGCACAGGCGCTAGTTCAAGTATCGCTCTTTAACGAAGTCTCATTTAACAAGAGAGAATTGTACAAAGCTATACGAAGTGTTATTTAGTTTCCACATCGGAAGGATTTTTAAATAAGTTAATTAGTGTATTCACTAGTGTGCCGAGATGGATCTCTTTATCGGCTCTGTTTTTGTGCTGCTATCGGCAACAGATATAAATATCAGATTGATTCCGAGAAGAATCGTTTTTCTTAGCTACCTATCACTCATAATCATGGATCCGAAGAATGTTCTTCGTTCAGGCATGATCTTCCTTCTATATATTTTCTTTGCGAAATGCGCTATCGAGATACGCGCGGGCGCAGGTATTGGATATGGTGATATTCGTATGGCTGGTTTGACAATCGGAGATGGCATTGTCGCCAGTCTCTATGCACATATTTTCGCATGGTTGATTGCATGTCTATTCGTTGCGTTCGCCTGGGCAGTAATGAGGAGATCCTTTTGCAGATCGCTACCGTTTGCTCCCTTCTTGACGCTCGGATATCTCTTATCTTGAGCGAGATTCACGAGTAATCTGCGATAATTTCCATATGCGTTGGCTAACAGCAGGAGAGTCTCATGGTCCTTCACTTGTTGGGATTATCGAAGGCATGCCCGCAGGCGTTTCAATTACAACAGAGGATATTGAAAATGCGTTGGCCCGCCGTCGTCTTGGATTTGGTCGCGGCGCTAGGCAGCAATTTGAGAAAGATATCGTTCGTGTTCTTGGTGGATTAAGACATGGAAAAACTCAAGGCGGTCCAATCGCGATTGAGATAGCTAATAGCGAGTGGACAAAATGGGAAAAGGTAATGTCTCCCGATCCCGTCCCAGAAGAGGAACTTGCAGATTTAGCACGAAACGCACCACTATCTCGGCCACGGCCCGGTCACGCAGATTTAGCGGGAATGCAGAAGTACGGTTTTGATGATGCAAGACCAATTTTAGAAAGAGCCTCTGCTAGAGAAACTGCCACCAGGGTTGCTTTAGGAGAAGTTGCGAAGTGTTTTATCAAGCAGGTAGCAGGCGTTGAAATATTGAGTCATGTGACACGAATTGGCCAGATTGAAGTGGCTGAGAATGTCGCTCGACCAACACCGGAAAATCTTGCACAGATCGATGAAAGTTCGGTTCGATGCTTTGATAGTGATTCTGAAAGAAAAATGGTTGCAGAGATTGAATTAGCAAAAAAAGAAGGTGACACTTTAGGCGGAGTTGTAGAAGTACTTGCTTATAACGTGATGCCCGGACTTGGTTCTCACGTTCATTGGGATCGAAGACTGGATAGCCGTCTCGCGGCGGCACTTATGGGAATTCAAGCTATCAAGGGAGTTGAAATTGGGGATGGTTTTGCAACCGCCACACGAAGAGGTTCAAAAGCTCACGACGAAATCACTTTGAGCGATGATGGAAAGATTGTTAGGCGTACTGATCGAGCAGGTGGTACTGAAGGTGGTATTAGTAACGGAGAAATCTTAAGAGTGCGCGCTGCCATGAAACCTATTTCAACAGTGCCTAAATCTTTGGACACCATAGATATAAAGTCAGGGGAGATAGCAAAAGCTATTAATCAAAGATCAGATGTTTGTGCAGTTCCAGCTGCTGGAGTTATTGCCGAAGCTATGGTGGCGTTGGTACTAGCTCAAGCTATCCTTGAAAAATTCGGTGGCGATAGCATTGCAGAGACTACTCGTAACATCGAATCCTATTTATCAACTTTATCTAGGTTCTAAAGTGAAGATCATTTTTATCGGCCCGCCTGGTTCGGGCAAAAGTAGTATTGGTCGAGAGCTTGCCAGTTTGATGCAGCTCAAACATATCGATACTGATTCGTTGATTGAATTGAAATCCGGTAAGCGTATAACTGATATTTTTATAGAGGATGGAGAGGGCGTATTCCGAGAGATTGAACGCGAAATTGTTCTGCAGGCTCTGGATGAGGATAACTCTGTTATTTCCCTAGGCGGTGGCTCAATTTTAGATTCTGATGTTGCTAGCAAATTGCGAAACGAGCCAAATGTTATCTATCTAGAAGTTTCAATCTCTAATGCCGCACCAAGAGTCGGCTTCAATACCGATAGACCTCTTCTTGTTGCCAACCCGCGTCAACAATGGTTGAAGTTGATGGAAAGTCGTAAAGCAATCTACGAGGAACTTGGTAAAAAGCAGATTTCCACAGATAATCGAAAACCGAAAGAGATTGCTCGCGAAATCTTGGAGTCAATTAGATGAAGGTAATCAATGTCCGAGCAGAGCGGAATTATGAAGTTGAGAGCAGAATCAATTGGAGTTCTCGACTTGCGCAGTTAACAGCGAATCGAAACTATCGAGTCATTGTTCCTTCCTCAATTGCCGAAAAAGTATCCAGAGAGATACCTGCTTCTCATTTAATAATCGCACCCGAGGGTGAATCTCAAAAAACTTTCTCCTTCCTTGAAGATGTTTTGGAGAAATTAGCCGTAGCACGGCTTTCTCGAGATTCGTTGCTAGTCGGAATAGGTGGTGGTGCCACAACTGATCTCACTGGCTTTGCGGCAGCTACTTACTTGCGCGGTATCGAATGGATTGCGATTCCGACCAGCGTTGCTGGAATGGTGGATGCAGCTATTGGCGGAAAGACAGGCATAAATTTAACTTCCGGTAAGAATTTAGCAGGTTCGTTCTATTCGCCGATAAAGGTTCTTATAGATTTTGATTGGATTGAATCGCTATTACCAAGAGACATAAATGCGGGATTGTCAGAAGCGGTTAAGTATGGATTTATCGCTGATGAAGAGATACTGAGTTTGATGGAAGGCAACCTAGAAACTAATTTGCCGGAGATAATTGAACGCTCGGTGGCTGTTAAAGCAAGCGTTGTCAGTTCTGATTTCAAGGAAAGTGGTGAACGTGAAATTCTTAACTATGGGCATACTTTGGGACATGCAATCGAGAAGGATTCTAAGTTCTCGTTAAGACATGGAGAGGCGATCGCTATCGGAATGCATTATGCCGCTGCGCTTTCGGTCAAGATAGAGGGGTTAAGTGACGAGATATTTAATCGTCATCAAGAGATTCTCAAGAGAATAGAGCAGCCTCTTTACTACGATGCAGCTGCCTGGGAGAGCCTCTATTCATACATGCTTAACGACAAAAAACGTAACAGCGATGAAGTTCGTTTTGTTAGCCTAAAAGCTCTTGGTGAATGTGGTCGAATCAACGTCTCTGAGAGTATTCTTCGGGAAGTTTATTTAAAGCAGATAGGGCGTAGCTGATGAAAGTGTTAATTCTTAACGGCCCGAATTTAGACATGCTTGGCAGGCGCGAAGTGAATTTTTATGGTTCTAACACTTATGAAGAGCTGACAGAAAAAATTGCACAATTTGCATCGCAAGTCGGCTTAGAGGTGGATATTCGTCAAACTAATGACGAAGCGACAATGATTTCCTGGCTCCATGAAGCTGCCGAATCGAAATTGCCTGTCATCATAAATCCAGCGGCTTTCACCCATTACTCTTATGCAATTCGAGATGCGATTGTCATGGTGGAATCAGCAAAGATTGAAGTGCACCTTTCGAATCCATTATCAAGAGAAGAGTTCAGACATACATCAGTAGTTTCTGGCGTTGTCGATGGAACAATAAGTGGATTTGGCGCGAATTCTTATCGTCTTGCCCT
>JBJSWS010000222.1:0-8786 GCA_046085985.1 Actinomycetales bacterium | reverse complement strand
ACCTTGAAGTAGCGCCGCTGTGCGCTCTAGCCCCATTCCAGTATCGATATTTTTCGCCGGAAGTTCTCCAAGAATTGGGAAATCTTCTTTGCCACTACCCGCGCCGCGAATATTCTGCATAAAGACTAGATTCCATATTTCTAAATAACGATCTTCATCTGCAATCGGACCACCCTCTTTGCCATATGCGGCTCCCCGATCGAAGTAAATCTCCGAACAAGGACCGCATGGGCCTGGTACCCCCATAGACCAGAAGTTATCTGACATTCCTCGACGTTGAATTCTTTCGGCTGGAATTCCAATCTTCTTGTTCCAAATATTGGCAGCCTCGTCGTCGTCGTGAAATACCGTTACCCACAATCTATTTTCTGCAAAACCAAAACCACCATCGTTTTGCGGTTTAGTGAGGAGTTCCCAAGCTAATTCGATTGCGCCCTCTTTAAAGTAATCACCAAATGAAAAATTTCCGCACATTTGGAAGAACGAGCCGTGTCTTGTGGTCTTACCAACTTCATCAATATCAAGAGTTCGCACGCATTTTTGAATCGAAGTTGCCCGGCGATAAGGAGGGGTGATCTCCCCTAAGAAATATGGTTTAAATGGAACCATCCCGGCATTAACGAGAAGTAGGTTGGGATCATTTAATATAAGTGAAGCCGATGGAACAACGCTATGGGTTAGACCCTTTGAATTTTCATTCTCAAAGAATTTAAGCCAACGATTACGAATTTCTAAAGAGTTCACGAACTCTAGAACTCCTCGTCGTCAACGAATCTTGTCTGTTCGGTCTTCTTACTCTTCTTTCGTTTTTTCTTGCGAAGTTGCGCCGCGGTCAGAACAGCACCTGCGGCTTTCATCGCTATCTGGTTCTTATCTAAAAATGTATTTGTTGATTCGGCAATCTTCGTACTGATTTCATCAATCGTGCGCGTTACCTTATTTATGCTCTCTAACGGTCCGTTAACCAACTCCACCGTAGTTGTAACCTCTGTTAAAAGTGGAGTCGTTTCATTTGAGATATTGCGAACGGCTGTTCCTACTTCATCAATCGCGCGCCCCAAGCGAATCACTGCATATGCCAGTGCAATCGCGATTACCAATAGAGAACTTGCTGCGATTATTCCGGCAATTCCGCCTGCGCTCATGCCCAAACTCTATCTAATAAGGTTATTGATTAGCCCCAGGTTCTGGTTTGGCATCTACGCCGCTCTCTTTTCGTTGGGCAGCTGTGATTGGAGTCGGCGCGCCGGTTAACGGATCCCCGCCACTTGCCGTCTTTGGAAAGGCAATAACTTCTCGAATAGATTCAGCACCAGCAAGTAATGCGCAGAGGCGATCCAAACCTAATGCAATTCCGCCATGAGGTGGCGGGCCGTAGTTAAAGGCTTCTAGTAAGAACCCAAATTTACTATCAGCTTCTTCTTTAGATAAACCAATGACATTGAAGACTCTACTTTGAATATCTCTTCGATGGATTCGAATGGAGCCGCCACCAATTTCGCTTCCATTAAGAACAATGTCATAAGCATAAGCCAGAGCAGATTCGGGATCTTTATCAAAAGAATTTTCAAATTCTGGTTTCGGCCCTGTAAAAGGGTGATGCACTGCAGTCCATCCGCCGCCATCGGTTTTTTCAAACATTGGAGCATCAACAACCCAAAGAAACTTCCAATCGTTATCCTTAATCAAATTCTTACGTGCACCAATCTCCAAACGAACTGCTCCCAATAAATTCAAAGAGGAAACTCGCTCCCCTGCGGCAAAGAAAATTGCATCGCCCCGAGAAGCTCCAACAAATTCAGCGATTCCTGCAGATTCTTTCTCGGAAAGATTCTTAGCAACTGGTCCGCCTAGTGATCCATCATCTTGAACCAATATATAGGCAAGTCCTTTTGCGCCACGTGCCTTTGCCCAATCTTGCCAAGCATCTAACTCACGTCTGGGCGAATTAGCCCCGCCAGGCATAACAACCGCTCCGACATATGGAGCTTGAAAAACCCTAAACGAAGTTTCTTTGAAAAAATCTGTTGTGTCGACAAGCTCTAATCCGAAGCGCAAATCCGGTTTATCAGATCCAAAGCGAGTCATTGCTTCGTGATAAGTCATCCGAGGAATTGACTCTGTTATTTCATACTGAATAACTTCTTTGAAAACTCTCCGCAGAACTTGTTCTGCAACTGCAATGACATCCTCTTGGTTAACGAAAGACATCTCTATATCAAGTTGTGTGAATTCGGGTTGGCGATCGGCGCGAAAATCTTCATCTCTGAAACATCTAGCTATTTGGTAGTAACGCTCCATGCCGGCAACCATAAGTAGCTGTTTAAATAATTGAGGTGATTGTGGCAGCGCATACCAGGTGCCGGGTTGTAATCTGACGGGTACTAAGAAATCTCTGGCACCTTCAGGAGTTGATCGCGTTAAATATGGGGTTTCAATCTCAAGGAATTCTTCCTTGCTCATGACTTCCCTGATTACCTGCGTAACCTTTGATCTAAGTCGAAGCGCTTTAGCTTGGTCCTCTCGGCGCAGGTCTAAATAGCGATATTTCAATCTAATTTCTTCGCTGACATTTACCTTTTCACCTGAATCAACCGGGAAAGGAAGTGCCGCAGCCTCGCTCAAAACTTCTAATTCGTTACAGATAACCTCGATTTCACCGGTTGGAGAATTCGGATTCTCATTTCCCGCTGGTCTTTTAGCGATTTCCCCAACAATCTTGACGCACCATTCCGCCCTAAGCGTTCCCGCAATAGTTTCGTCCGATATGACTACTTGAACAATTCCCGATGAATCACGTAAATCTATAAAGGCAACTCCGCCGTGGTCTCTTCTTCTGGATACCCAACCAGCCAGAACAACTCTCTTACCAACGTCACTTGCGCGTAAGGATCCAGCAAGATTCTCGCGAAGCATAATTCCTTTCTAAATTTACTCTGAGATTCGTTTCAGCTCCGAAACTAAGGAGTCAAGAGTAATCGAAATTTCGCTTCCATCGGACATCTTCTTAAGTCTGCCAGTGTTGGTATTAATCTCATCATCACCCAGAACTAATACATAATGAGCTGACAACTTATCTGCTGCTTTCATGCTGCCTTTTAGTGCCCGCTCGCCATAGGAAATATCAGCTACAAAGCCTCCGATTCGAACCGCATTTACCAATTCGATCGCCCTCATACGTGCTTTCTCGCCAATAGGTATTACGAACAAATCAAGATATTGCCGATCAACTAAATCAATTCCCTCTGCTTCTAGCGCTAACAGAGTTCTATCTATACCCAAACCAAATCCAATTCCAGATAAAGATTGGCCGCCTAACGTCTCCATAAGACCGTCGTACCTACCGCCACCACAGATCGTTGACTGCGCACCAAGCTGATTGTGAATGAATTCAAAAGCAGTACCCGTGTAGTAATCCAAGCCTCGTACCATCGTAGGTTCAATCTCAAAGTCGATACCAATGCTCCGTAAAGCAGCCTGCACTTTTTCGAACTTATCTTTACTTTCATCTGATAAATAATCCAAAAGCAGGGGTGCGCCTTCTAACTTCTTCTGCACGTCGGAGCGCTTATCATCAAAAATGCGAAGTGGATTCTTGTTTACCCTACTTCTAGTCTCTTCATCAAGATCGATTTTGGCGAGGAATTTTAGGAAATCCTCACGGTGTTTCTTTCTACTTTCTGCATCACCCAAGGAGGATATTTTTAACTTGAAATTCTTTAGGCCCATCTTTGAGAAAGCACGCTGGGCGACGCTAATTACTTCAGCATCAATTAGTGGATCGTCGATTCCAACTGCTTCGATACCGAATTGATAAAACTGTCGATATCTACCAGCTTGTGGGCGTTCGGCTCTAAAGAATGGTCCTTTATAGAAAACTTTCACAGGCAACTGGCCACGATCCAAACCATGTTCAATAATCGAGCGAATAACTCCGGCCGTTCCTTCTGGTCTTAAAGTTATAGAGCGGCCACCGCGATCTTCAAATGTGTACATTTCCTTACTGACAACGTCGGTAGTTTCACCTACACCACGTGTGAACAGTTCAGTATCTTCAAAGATTGGTAGTTCAATTAATCGGTAATTTGCGGCAAGTGCTGCCTCTTCCAATTTCCAGATTGCATACTCGAACCAACTTGATTTTGGCGGAAAGTACTCTGAAACTCCCTTTGGCGCTTGGAAGGTCATAGCTCCGCCAATCTTCCATCTTTTGCTGCGATTAAATATGGGTTCACTTCAAACTCCCATTCCAATCGACTAGTTTCTCCGTGGCCAGGTAAGAGAAGGAGATCACCTGACATCGGCCAAATTTTCTCACGGAGTGAGCGCTCCATGTCGGAGATTGAGCCTCTCGGTAAGTCGGTTCTACCGATAGAGCCGGCAAACAATGTGTCCCCCGAAACAAGAATCTCGTTATCGATACGGGCAATTATTGAACCTGGGGTATGACCAGGTGTATTGAAGACTTCAAATTTCATACCAGCTAAGGTAATTTCTAAATCTCCGTTAAAGAGCTCGATTCCTTCCGGTTCAACAAACTGGTGTTTCGGAAATCGCACTTTAAGATTCCGGAACAAACCTTGGCTCGATTCACTTAAGGCACGCTCTGGATGTGTAAGTAAATCTTTATCGGCGTTGTGCATGTAAATCGTGGTGCTTTCCAGTTCCTCTTGTAACGGTATTAACGAAAATGTATGATCAATATGACCGTGGGTTATTAAAATGGCGCCAACACGAAATTTCGTCTCATCTAACACCGCCAAAATCTCCTTGACGATATATGGATCACCAATACCCGGGTCGACCAATACGCAATAGTCCTCGTCTCCAAAGATCCAGCAATTTGTTGCAAAATATGGAGCGATGACGCGGTGAATGCGCTTCCTGCCCTTCGGGTTCACGTTCAAACGACCTCCAATCCGATATGTATCACCCTAATGCGTCTTCGCATGAAGCCCTGCCAAGCCCGACTTTTACAGGGATGCTCAGGTTGGGCTACCTTCTGCCTTCTAAACCGCTGAACCCGAAACGACCACCTGGTCGCGCAACGAAAAGGAAATCTCCATGGAAAATAATGAACAGCAAGTAAGTTCACCAGCATCTGCACTAATTGGAGATCCCTCTCGTTTTGGACGTGTAGCAGAAGACGGAACGGTTTTTGTTCAAACACCTGAAGGTGAGCGAGCTGTTGGATCGTATCCCGGTAAAACTGCCGAAGAGGCCTTGGCCTATTTCGTTCGCAAGTTTGAAGTGGTTGCAGCAGAAGTTGCTTTATTGGCTGCAAGAATTGTCAGTGGCGCGATGGTGCCAGAAGATGCTCTGCAATCTGTGGCAAAACTTCGGAATCAAATTGATAATCTAAATGGAGTCGGTAATCTCGTAGCTCTTCGGGCTTCCTTAGAACAGATTCCTTCGCTAATTGAAGATAGTAGACCAGCTTTTGAAGCTCGCAAAGCTGCCGATCAAGCTGCTAAAGCTGAGAAACGCGCCGCTGCGCTCTCTTTAAAGGAACAAATTGTTTCAGAGGCTGAGTCGCTCAAAGAATCCACGCAATGGAAAGTAACTAGCGAGAGATTGAAAGAACTCCTAGATCAATGGAAAAAAGCTCCTCGGCTTGATAAAAAATCAGATGCCGATCTATGGAAACGATTCTCTTCTGCCAGAAATTTCTTTGACAAGAAACGAAGACAGCATTTCTCAAACCTTACTAAGGTTCAAAGTGAAGTTAAGGGAGTAAAAGAGAAGATAGTTGCCGAGGCCGAGACGCTGGCGAACTCAACTGATTGGGTTAACACGGCGCGTAAGTACAAGAGCTTGATGGACTCCTGGAAAGCAGCAGGTCGCGGAAAGAAAAATGACGATGACAAGCTTTGGCTCCGCTTTAAGAAAGCACAAGACACTTTCTTCGCCGCAAAGAACGCTGATTTAGAGAAGCGCTCTGCTTCATTTGGGGAGAACTTGCTTAAACGGGAGGAATTAGTCAAAGAAATCGAAGGACTTCTTCCAATAAGTAATCTTGATGATACGAGACGCAAATTCCGTGATCTAAAGAGCAAATATATGAAATCAGGTCAGGTCGAACGTGGAAAAAGAAACGCTCTCGATCGTCGAGTTGATGATGTCGAACTAACCATTAAAGAGGCTGAACAAGAGCAATGGCGTAAGTCAGATCCTGGAGCAAAGGCACGTGCAGCAGAAGTAGTTGCTCAACTTGTTGCCGCGGTTGCCGATTATGAGAACAAGGCGGCGAAAGCGCAGGCAGCTGGAGATACCCGAAAAGCTAGCGAATTAAGAGAGGCCGCTGCTGCTCGTTCGATCTGGCTTGCTGAAGCTCAAAAAGGTCTATCTGAATTCACGAATTAGTTATTAGTGATTCGATAAACATCATATACGCCATCAATTTTTCTAATGGTGGCTAAAACCAAATCTAAGTGCGAGGCATCTGCCATTTCAAAAGTAAATCTTGAGATTGCCGTCTGATCTTTCGTTGTATTAACAGCAGCATGAAGGATGTTTACTTCCTGATCCGACAACGCTCTAGTTATATCTGAAAGTAGCCTTGATCTATCAAGAGCCTCAATCTGAATATTAACGAGAAATACTGTTTTTGCAGATGGGTCCCATGACACTTTCACTATTCGATCACCTTGATGGAATTTTAGATCTGCAACATTAACGCAATCACTTCTATGAACTGAGACTCCACTTCCCCGCGTTACAAAGCCAGTAATGGAATCTCCAGGTACTGGCGTGCAGCACCTGGCAAGTTTTATCAGGACATCCTCAACGCCCTCGACATTTACCCCGCTGGCGCTGCGACGAAAGATTTTGGAAGTTTCTGTATTTGCAATAATTGCTGAAATCGCCGGATCATCTACATCTTCTGCGCCGATGGCAGCCATTAGTTTTTCGACGACAGAGTTTGATGAAATCAAACCATCCCCAACAGCCGCGTACAGCGTGTCGATATCAGAATAATTAAGTTCATGCGAAACCTGTAACAGCGCTTGACCTCCAAGAATCTTTTGCAGGGGCAATCCGGCTTTTCGTATCTGCCGCGCTATCGACTCCTTCCCGGCATCAATGGCTTCTTCTCTACGTTCTCTTGAGAACCAGGCTTTGATCTTGGAACGAGCGCGCTGCGACTTTACAAAATTGAGCCAATCACGAGAAGGGCCGGCATGTTCTCCTTTATTAGTAACAATCTCGACAACATCTCCATTCGCCAACGGCGATTCGAGTGAAACCAACTTTCCATTTACTTTGGCTCCGACGCATTTATTTCCAACTTCAGTGTGAACTGCGTAAGCAAAATCAACGGCTGTAGCACCTTGCGGTAGCGCAATTACGCTGCCTTTGGGAGTGAATATAAATACTTCTGGAGTATGAAGATCGAACCTTAAGGCGTCGAGAAATTCTGAAACGTCTGTGGTTTCTTGCTGCCATTCATGAAGTTGTTTTAACCAGAGAACATCAGGAGAATCTTTAACATTCTCCCGTTTGGCAGATTTGTACTTCCAATGTGCAGCGATTCCATACTCAGCTCTCCTATGCATCTCATGAGTTCTGATCTGTATTTCCACAGCCTTACCGGTAGGTCCGATTACAGTGGTGTGCAGAGATTGGTAAAGATTGAATTTTGGCATAGCGATGTAATCCTTAAATCGTCCAGGAACCGGGCTCCAATGCGCATGAATCGCACCGAGCACGCCGTAACAATCCTTGACATCATTGACCAGCACTCGCACTCCGGTTAGGTCGTAAATCTCGTTAAATTCACGACCCCGCACGACCATCTTTTGATAAATAGAGAAATAGTGTTTGAAGCGCCCGGTGACCACGGCATCGAACTCCCCCGATAGCTGCGCCCGAATTTCACTGATGACTCTGTCGGTGTGCTCTTTGCGCTCACTCTGCCTTTGGGCTACTAGACGAGTGATCTCTTCGTACTTCTTGGGTTCCAAAGCAGCAAAAGACAAATCCTCTAGCTCCCACTTAATGGCATTCATTCCGAGTCGATGAGCCAGGGGCGCATAGATGTCTAGAGTTTCGCGCGCCTTACGTGCTACTACCTCTTCATCCAGAAATCGCCACGTTCTGGCATTATGTAAACGGTCAGCGAGCTTTATAACCAGGACCCGAATATCTCGAGACATGGCGATGACCATTTTTCGGACCGTCTCTGCTTCGGCATCTGGCCCATAAACAACTCGATCAAGTTTGGTAACACCATCGACTAAATCCGCTACTTCGCTTCCAAAATCACTACGTAACTGAGTGAGCGAATATGGCGTGTCTTCGACAGTGTCATGGAGGAGCGCGGCAACGATGGTTGCACTATTCATGCCCAGTTCGCTAAGAATCTCGGCCACTGCGACTGGATGTGTGATGTAGGGCTCACCTGATTTTCGCAATTGCCCTTCATGGGCGGCGCTTGCCACCTCGAACGCGCGCACGATGCTCGCCCGATCAGCCCCTTGGGTTTCAAGGGCTGCAAGAACCGGTGAGATCATTGCGGGTGTGGCGCCGGCCATGCTCTATAGCGTACGCGGGTGGTGAAATTACCGCTTTTTCTTCGGTTTCCCACCCTTGTTGGCGCCCTTTTGCTTCTGGCGCTTAGGTTGGTTGCGAGGTCCACGTGGGGATTGCTCCTCAACGCCTCCAGAACCTTCGCTTACACCGGAGCGTGCTGAAATTGTCGCGTTGCTAGTCGACTTGCTCTGCACTCGCTTAGCTAAAGCTCGCATCGCAGGCTCCCGCTCGCGCATTGCTGCCAAGAATGGGGT
>JBJSWS010000221.1:0-1109 GCA_046085985.1 Actinomycetales bacterium | reverse complement strand
TGTTGCCATCGATTCCGGCAAGGCCGCGATTTGCATAAGTAAGAATGTCGGCACGAGGCGATGCAAAGGCTTCTAAATCTCTGATTGGTCTTGATGAGGCAACAAATAGCGCCGAGTCATTCTCTAGATCAGCGGCAACTATCGAAGCTAGCGCTCCTTCTGACCAAACTGGATATGAATCAAGAGATTGCTTTGCAAGTGATTCAAATTCTCGCCATGCGCTCCACCAATTCTCATCCAGATTACTTAAATTCTTTACTTTTGGAATTGAGTGAAGAATCTCTGTCGCAATGCGCTCGGTATCAATTGCTAGCGTTCTTGGATCAATCACAACTTTACGTTCGGCAAGTTCGATATAACTATTGGTGGTTCTTGAAAGAGTGGTTCGACCAATTATTACCGCAAGCTCTGGCTTTAACTTATTTCGTACTCGTTCATCAGAAAGAAGAATTGGTGCATGGGCAATCGCATCCTTAAACCGGAGTGGATCTTCCGTGATTATCGGCGCATGAAGTGCGCGAGCTAACTCTTCAATTTCACTTTCGTTAAATCCAGCGCGATCATGGCCAACGATAAGAATATTTCGACTGGTACTAGTTTCGATTTGAGAATTAGGAAGTGGCGCAGCCGTTGGCTCATGTGCATGGATTCCAGATAACCAATCTTGGTTATCTTCCGGCAAAAGTGGTTCTTCAAATTGGAGATTGATATGGACGGGACCTGAGTCAGAAAGTAGCGCTGTTAAATCAATTGGAGCTGCGGTATCAACGGTATGACGGACAAAACTTCCAAAGATTTGGTTTTGCAGAGTTGTTTGATTTGCGCCAGTTCTACGTAATTTTGCCGGTCTATCTGCGGTAAGTAATAAGAGGTTGGTATTGCAGTGATAGGCCTCAAGAGTTGCCGGATAGTAATTTGCAACTGCAGTACCGCTGGTGCAAATAACAGGAACATATTTTCCAGTTACTTTTGCAATTCCTAGTGCAAAGAAAGCTGCACCACGTTCATCAATTCTGACATGCAATCGAATTAAGCCACGCTCTTCTGCTTGGTAGAGAGCAAGTGATAACGGTGCATTTCTAGATCCAGGAGATAAGACTGCATCTTCA
>JBJSWS010000220.1:0-2981 GCA_046085985.1 Actinomycetales bacterium | reverse complement strand
GTATTTCCGGGCTCAGTTGGTTGATCTTTGCCTCGTTTTTTCTGTAACTCTTCCCAAGCTGGTGAACCAGGCGCCGGGTTTCTTTTAATTACATAAAACTGTTGGCCCCAAGTCCAAAGATTTGTTGTCGACCAATAAATCAAAACTCCAATTGGAAAATTAACACCAGATACTGCAAATATGACAGGAAATAGATAAAGCATGATCTTCTGTTGCTGCAACATCATATTGTTTGCCGAATCCATCTTCGGCATTCCTTTAACCATTAACTGTCTCTGTGTTGTAAATGTTGTTGCAGACATCAAAACAATTAAAAGCACTGTAACAATTTTTACAATTCCTTGACTTGAACCAAGGAATGTTTGAGAGATAGGTGCGCCAAAGAATTCTGCTTGGGCAGCTTGTGCTGCCAAAGTATCAGTTAGTGCGCCGCGCGCTTGCGGCGGATTCTTACCAATTCCATTTAGAACAGTGAAGAGTGCAAAGAAGATTGGTGCTTGAGCCAAGAGTGGAAAACATGAAGCCATTGGATTTGTTTTATGTTCTTTATAAAGCTTCATTAACTCTTCGGATTGTTTCTGGCGATCATCTTTATATTTCTGTTGAATCTTCTTCATCTCTGGCGATAACGCAGTTAGCGCTCGTTGCGATTTAATCTGTCTTACAAAAAGTGGAATTAGAAGGGTTCTAATCATTACAACTAGGCCAACAATAGAAAGGCTCCAGGTCACACCACTGGTCTCACCAAAGATCGGGGAGAGTGCACGGTGAATAACCACCATAACCCCTGAAACTAGCCAATATAAAGGGTCGAGAATGAAGTTCATTTACCGGGCTCCTAGCTTTATTGGACCTAATTTGATGCTCTCTGGAACATAATCAACGCCACCATAACTAAGTGGATTACAACGGATAATTCGCCAAGCTCCAAGGAGTAGGCCAATTAAGTTGTAACGTTTGATGGCATCAAATGTGTAATGTGAACAAGATGGGTAGTACTTACAACGTGGTGCAAGTCCGGGCGCAATAAATTTCTGCCAACCGCGAATCAATATCAAAAATGGATAAGTAAGTAGCTTCATCGATTAGCTCGCTTGCTTAAAGCTGAAAAAAGCTCTGGGATCTCAAGATCTGCTTCTTGTTCTTTTTTTGTTGCTCGTACTACCACCAGTGAGCTTTTTGGTAGAAAGTGAATTGAATTCTTTGAAGCATGGCGAAGCTGTCTAGTAACTCGATGGCGACGAACTGATCCGCCAATTGTTTTAGGAACAATAAAGCCGATCTTTGGTGAATCGATTTTTTCATCGGCCAAGAGGTAGCCGGTTAAAGATTTGGTTGTCGAGCGAATTGGAGATTTGGTTACGCGCAGAAAATCTTCACGTGAGGTGAGTCGATTTACTTGAGCAAGCACATCAATCCTTAGCTAAAAAGATTTAAGCTGAGAGACGAGCGCGACCCTTTGCACGGCGAGCAGAAAGAACTGCACGACCTGCACGAGTTGCCATTCGAGCACGGAAACCGTGCTTCTTCGCACGCCGACGGTTATTCGGCTGGAAAGTCCGCTTCATGGGATTTTCTCCTTCATAAATGTCTCGCTTTTGGGCGAGAGCAGGGGGTAAAGGTAGCGGTGGTGGTCGTACTTTGGAAAATTGTGGATAACCACTTGCTTTTATTGGGATTAGGTCTTACTTTCCGCCTCTATCCACAGGGTCGGCCTTAAAAGAGGGCTTTGTGAGGCTAAAGCCTTACTTTAGACCACAGCCTGTGGATAACTTTGTGGATTTAGGGGGATTAGGTGGCTACCGCGGAAACCGACCAACTTGAGGGTCTCTGGAGCGGGGTTATCGACTCCATCTCAGTTGATTCTCCCCAGAATCGCGCCTTCCTAACTCTGACCAAACCCCTTGGCCTTCTTAAAAGTGAGGCCGGATCAAACCTATTACTCGCCGCCCCCAATGGTTTTGCAAAAGATGTTTTAGAGAGTCGGTTAAAGAACGCCCTTAATGATGCCCTCTCGGCCAAACTTGGTGAGCGGATCAATATCGCAGTCACAATTGATGAGACGTTAGATGTCCCAACCCAAGAAATCACCGAGCTAGAAGTTGAAACACCTAGGGCTGGAACTGGCCGTCAAGAAAGTGGCGCTAAACCACAAGAGTCAACCCAACTAAATCCGCGCTACATCTTTGAAACATTCGTTATTGGCGCTTCAAATCGTTTTGCACATGCCGCGGCTGTTGCTGTAGCAGAGGCGCCCGCTAAGGCTTACAACCCGCTATTTATTTATGGTGAATCTGGTCTTGGTAAAACCCACTTGTTGCACGCGATTGGTGCATATGCAAAAGAACTTTATAGCGGTCTTCGAGTTCGTTATGTCTCATCTGAAGAATTTACCAATGACTTTATTAACTCAATCCGCGATGATAAATCTTCAGTTTTTCAGCGTAGATACCGCGATTTAGACATTCTTCTTGTTGATGACATTCAGTTTTTGGAGAATAAAGAACGTACCCAGGAAGAGTTCTTCCACACATTTAACACTCTTTATAACGCCAACAAACAGATTGTTATCTCGAGTGATAGACCGCCAAAACAATTAACAACCCTTGAAGACCGGTTAAGAAGTCGGTTTGAGTGGGGATTGATTACCGATATCCAACCACCAGAACTTGAAACTCGAATTGCAATCTTAAGAAAGAAAGCAGTGCAAGATAAATTAAGCGCGCCAGATGATCTTCTTGAATACATCGCTAGCAAAATCTCAACAAATATCCGCGAGCTTGAAGGTGCTTTGATTCGTGTTACTGCATTTGCATCTTTAAATCGCCAAGCAGTAGATATGAACTTAGCCGAGATAGTTCTTAAAGATTTAATTCCTGATGAAACCGCGCCGGAGATAACTGCCGCAACAATCATGGCGCAAACTGCTGCTTACTTCAGTTTAACTATTGATGATTTGTGTGGAACTTCGAGGTCTCGAG
>JBJSWS010000219.1:0-2165 GCA_046085985.1 Actinomycetales bacterium | reverse complement strand
GAATTCTCTTTTGAAGCGCTGGAAGAGGCCGCGGTTTCATTCCGCCGAATTGAAAACTTTCTAATCCGCGTTAAAGAATCAGGCAGTGAGATTTCTAAAGAGATTGCGCCAGAATTCGCTGCTTTGATGAATGATGATTTAGCAGTGCCACATGCTTTAGCCTTAATTTCTGAATGGCTACGAGCCGGAAATACCGAACTAAGCGCTGGTAGATCACCAGTTGGATTTGCAAGCAAGATTCGTGGTGCGCTAGATATTTTGGGTTGCGATCCATTTGATCTGGCATATGGCCAGAGCGGCAACAAAAAGTTAGATGCCGCAGTCGATGGCTTAATTGCACTCTTATTAGAACAGCGAGAAGCTGCACGAGTACGTAAAGATTTCGCGGCCGCAGATGCGATCCGTGATCGAATAATCGCGATGGGAATTACCATCGAAGATACCCCGAGCGGACCAAGATGGAGCATCAATGGCTAAGCCAACCAGTCGAACCCCAAAGCGCAGAGGTCTGCGCGGTAAAGGTCCAACACCAAAAGCTGAAAATAGACCACAACATAAGAAGTACCGTGGCGACGAACCTTCTCGAAAGCAGATCGAACGTAAACGCACCGAACGTAAACGTATTGATAGTAAACGTAGAGATTTTCGCCGTGAGCCAAAAGAACATCTAGACACAATCGCTGGACGAAATGCAGTTTTAGAAGCGCTTCGTGCTGGAATTCCGGCTCGTGAGTTAATCGTTGCCGTCGGTGTTGATATCGATGAACGTTTGGAAGAGAGCGTTCGGTTAGCTCAGAAATCTGGCTTGAGTATTAGAGAAGTTGAACGTCGCCAGATTGAAAATATGACTGGTATTGCAAATCATCAAGGAATCGCACTTGTTGCAAAGCCATTCCAATATTCATCTCAGAAAGAAATCTTTGCGCGCGCTAAATCACCAGCACTTTTCGTTGCCGTTGATGGAGTAACCGATCCACGTAATATCGGTGCTATTGCCAGAAGCGCTGCTGCATTTAGCGCAGATGGCTTATTGATCCCAGAACGCCGCAATGCGCCAATTACTGCAGCTGCTTGGAAATCATCAGCTGGCGCTGCCGCACGTTTACCAATTGCACAGGTAACTAATCTGGTTCGCTCGATGCAAGATGCCAAAGAGTTTGGCTGCTTTGTTGTTGGACTTGATGGCGATGCTGATACCAACGTCGAAGAGATCGAAATTGCTGATCAACCACTTTATGTTGTTGTTGGCAGCGAAGGGCGAGGTCTTTCTAGATTAGTAAGAGAAAATTGCGATTTATTAATCTCAATCCCAATGAGCAATACCGTTGAATCACTTAATGCAAGTGTGGCGATGTCGATTGCTCTTTATGCAATCGACAGGAAACGCAGTGGCATATAAACGCTTTCTAGCTCTCGGTGATTCCATGACTGAGGGCATGTCAGACGAAATCGTTAATGGTAAGTACCGTGGTTGGGCTGATCGAACTGCATCTGTAATGGCAGCCAATTGGCAGGGATTTACATATGCAAATTTTGCCGTACGTGGAAAATTAGTTGGCCAAGTTGTAGCAGATCAGATTCCTGCGGCGCTCCGATTCATTGAAGGACCAACTACTTTGGTTTCATTTCACGCTGGCGCAAATGATGTTATCCGGCCTAAATACGATCCTGAAAAAACTATTGCAACCTATAACGAGGGCGTCGATACATTAGCTAGATCTGGTGCGACGTTAATGCTTTTTTGTGTTCTCGAAGATTCTGGCGCCAAGACAAAGGCGGCGAAGATCTGGCAAGAGCGATTTGCCATCTTTAATCAAAATGTTCGCAAGAAAGCAGCGGAAGTAAATGCGATTCTCTTTGATCCGAATCAAGATGAGTTTTGGCGTGATACTCGCTTTATAGATTCAGATCGGCTCCATTTAAATAAGGAAGGTCATCGAAGAGTTGCACAAGCCGTTTTGGCAAAGTTTGATCTTCCACATGACCCGAATTGGCGAACCAAACTTCCACCAGCAAAGCCAGATTCGATACTTAAGAAAATGTGGATAAATCTAAAGTGGTTTATTACCTTTGCAATTCCATGGATGATCCGAAGATTACGTGGTCGTTCATCTGGCGATGGCAGAAGCTGTAAGTACCCAGAGCCAATAACAGTTAACTTCTAG
>JBJSWS010000218.1:0-2705 GCA_046085985.1 Actinomycetales bacterium | reverse complement strand
CAACCAGATTTCGCACCATGGAATAACAGAATGCATCAGCGACCACATCAGCGATTAACTCGCCATTTGCTTCCCGGCGCCAGTTGAATATTTCTAATCTACGGATAGTTGTACCGACGCCGCCAGTCTTGCAGAAAGCAGCAAAATTATGTTCGCCAAGAAGTAATTGACTTGCCTGATTTAGCAAATCAAGATCAAGATCTCGATACCAAGTTGCGATGTCATAACGTTTTAACGGCTCCACATTTCGTTGCCCGTCGACAATTTTGTAGATATATCTGCGGCGCAGCGCAGAGAAGCGGGCATGAAAAAACGCTGGCGCAGCGCTGATCTCGTTAATTCGGATATCTTCATCAAGAATTCGATTTAGTCGATACTTTAATTCGGAAGTCTGCCAAGCTTTCTCATATTTATCTTTTTCAGGAAGATCAAAGTGGGCGACTTGCGCTGTTGCGTGAACCCCGGCATCAGTTCTTCCCGCAACCGTTAACTCAACGTTAAAGCGAGATAACCCTGATAAAGCATTCTCAATTTCATTTTGCACGGTTCGCTGCCCCGGTTGTTTTGCCCAACCGCTGAAATTACTTCCGTCATAAGCGAAATCAATCCGAAAACGAATAAACCCACTCTCAGGGTTGAGAGTGGGTTCCATTCTTAAAGCTATTAATTAATCAGCGAGAACTTCAATGACCGCCATCGGAGCGTTATCGCCCTTACGTGGTCCAATCTTGGTAATTCTCGTATATCCACCTTTGCGATTAGCAAAACGTGGGCCGATTTCAGTAAAGAGAGTATGAACAACGCTCTTATTTGAAATTGCAGCCATAACTTGGCGGCGAGCAGATAGATCACCCTTCTTTGCATGGGTAATTAACTTCTCGGCTAGTGGACGTAGGCGACGCGCTTTGGCTTCAGTAGTTTGAACTTTGCCATTCTCAAATAATTGTTCTGCAAGTGTGCGCAGCAACAACTTTTCGTGAGCTGGTCCGCTTCCAAGTCGCGGGCCACGTGTAGGTCTTGGCATTTTCTTACTCCTTAAGCTTGCTCATCGATGTCGCTGACATCAATGCCATAGTTCTGGTGCTTGGTTGGATCGAAACCAACTGGTGAATCCTTAAGTTGAAGACCCATTGAAACAATCTTCGCCTTAACTTCATCGATTGATTTTGAACCAAAGTTACGGATATCAAGTAGGTCAGCTTCGCTTCTTGATAGAAGTTCGCCAACGGTATGAATTCCTTCGCGCTTCAAGCAATTGTAAGAACGGACGGTTAGGTCAAGATCTTCAATTGGTAGCGCCATATCAGCGGCAAGAGCTGCATCTTGAACAGATGGTCCAAGATCAATTCCTTCAGCTGCATAGTTAAGTTCATGAGCAAGACCGAAGAGTTCAACCAAGGTCTTACCAGCAGATGCCATTGCATCACGTGGAGTCATGGACTTCTTGGTTTCCACATCAAGGATCAAGCGATCGAAGTCGGTGCGCTGTTCAACACGAGTCGCTTCGACTTTATAGGTAACGCGAAGAACAGGTGAGTAGATGGAATCGACCGGAATCCGACCGATCTCTGCACCAACTTGCTTATTCTGTACCGCAGTTACATAACCACGACCACGCTCGATTGTTAATTCAATTTCAACATTTGCCTTGCTGTTAAGTGTGGCGATGTGAAGATCTGGATTATGAACTTCTACGCCAGCAGGAACAGCAACATCTTTTCCGGTAATTGTTCCGGAGCCATTCTTACGAATGTAGGCAACAACTGGATCATCATTCTCTGATGAAAGAACAAGGTTCTTGATGTTAAGGACGATATCGGTGAGATCTTCCTTTACACCCTCCAGAGTTGTGAACTCGTGGAGCGCTCCTGCAACTCGGATGCTGGTTACAGCAGCTCCCGGAATTGATGAGAGCAGAGTGCGACGAAGTGAGTTTCCAAGGGTGTAACCAAAACCTGGCTCCAACGGTTCGATGATGAACCGGGAACGGTTTTCGCTTACTACTTCCTCAGTTAGTACGGGGCGCTGTGCAATTAGCACTTCTTTCCTCCATTGTCTTGAAAGATCCGCTATTTGATCTCTCGGTCGTTACTTATATGAAGTTGTCAGTTCGAAGCGATTACTTCGAATAAAGTTCAACGATTAGCTGCTCTTGGACTTGAGTATCGATTACGGCACGCGTTGGTAGACCGTGAACGATTATTCGCATCTGTGATGGAACTACTTCGAGCCAAGCTGGCACTGTCTTCTCACCGTATTCAGCGCTTGCGACGATGAATGGTGTGAGATCTTGTGACTTAGCGCGAACATCAACGATGTCATATTGGCCAACGCGGAATGAAGGAATATCTACCTTCTTACCGTTTACCAAAATATGTCCATGACGAACTAATTGACGTGCCATATCGCGGCTCTTTGCAAAGCCAGCGCGATAGATCAAGTTATCAAGGCGTGCCTCAAGAAGAATAAGAAGGTTTTCACCAGTCTTTCCTGCAAGGCGGCTTGCCTCTGTGTAGTAATTACGGAATTGCTTCTCTAGAACACCATAAATACGTGCGCACTTCTGCTTCTCACGCATCTGTAGTAAATACTCTGATTCCTTTGAGCGTCCGCGACCATGTTGTCCTGGTGGATATGGGCGTGACTCAATCGGGCACTTTGGTCCATCGCACTTTGAGCCTTTAAGGAAAAGCTTCACTTTCTCG
>JBJSWS010000217.1:0-4688 GCA_046085985.1 Actinomycetales bacterium | reverse complement strand
ACACCAAAGCCAACTCCAACTCCTAAACCAGTTCGTCCACCGGTTGATACTTGTAAGAATCAGATAGTTAATTAACCAAGGCTTGTTGTAGAGCTTTTTCCTGGAAATCGATTTCTGCCAGGTATTCAGAAATTGAATTCTTCATATCAACTTTACTCCACCCAAGGGGTTTAGCCATTATCTCTGCAACTGCCTCGATTATTGATCTTCCCTGATCTGAAGCCTCGAAGTTGATTCGTGTTCGACGATTGAAGACATCAGATATTGAAATTGCACCTTCGTGGGTAACCGCATAAAGAATTTCCGCGCCAATATAAGGAAGGTTTTCACTTATGGGAAGTACTAAATTCTCATCAGATTGTGCTGCTTCCAAAACTTCAACAAATAGTGAACCATAACGATTTAGTAGATGTTCAAAAGTGGCTTCTGAGATTCCGTAAGATTTCGCGATCGCTGCCTTTTGATTTCTTAGGACCGAATAGCCATCTGCTCCAACTATTGCCAAAGATTCGGTACACGAATCGGGTGTCAAGCGTTTTAGATCAACAACTGCAGCATCCACTGCATCCTCTGCCATGACGCGATATGTCGTGTATTTGCCTCCAGCGATGGAAACAAAACCAGGAACTGGATGATCAACAACGTGCTCTCTAGATAGATCTGTGGTTTTGGAATCCTCATTCGTTGAAATTAGCGGTCGCAGTCCAGCAAAGACTCCGATAACTTGGTTTTGATTAAGTTTTGGTTCTAGAACACGATTAGCCTGATTAATTATGTAATTGACATCGTTTCTTGTTGCTATTGGAGTATTCGGGTCGGATTCATAGTCAGTATCTGTCGTACCAACTATCCACTTATCGCCCCAAGGAATAATGAAGAGAACTGAGATATCTGTCTTGATTATTACCCCAGTTTTAGAGCGAATTGCACTGCCAGGAACCACGATATGAGCACCCTTTGACATTCGCACTTCATAACCGGCCTTGATTCCAAATTCTCGATATAGCTGATCGGTCCATACTCCTGCCGCCATCACAGTTACTTTGGCTTTAACATCTATAACGTTGCCATTTTCTAAATCACGAACGTGCGCTCCGATGACTCTCTTGCCCTCGCGTTTTATTCCTTCTACCCGAGTTCGCGTTGTAATGACTGCTCCGTACTTTGCTGCAGTTCGGGCAATCATCATCGTATGACGCGCATCATCTACTTGAGCATCAAAATATTTGTAACCGCCAGTAATTAAATCTAGACGCAACGATGGTGCGACTTCGCTTAGCTCTTTCTGCGATATGTGTTTATGCCAAGGTAGAGCGCGTTTAAATCCTCTTAGGGCATCGTAGAGTGCCATACCGGCGCCCACATAAGTTCTTTCCTTAAATTTTTCCTGCAATGGATAGATAAAAGAAACTGGTTGCACCAAATGTGGTGCAATGGTCGTAATCATTAATTCCCGCTCTTGCAATGCCTCTCGGACAAGTTTGAAGTCATATTGTTCGAGGTAGCGCAATCCTCCGTGAATTAACTTAGAGGAACGTGACGAAGTTCCAGATGCAAAATCTTTCTCTTCAACTAACGCCACGATAAGACCTCGAGAGGCTGCATCCAGCGCGATTCCTACGCCATTGATTCCGCCGCCGATAACTAATATGTCGAAGTCTTTGCTTGCTAAATCTGCTAGCGCTTCTTTTCTTGCGCTTGGACTTAGCTTCGAAGATAGAACTTTCACACGCGTAGAATACGCGCTATGCGATTCATCGGCGCCCTCGATCAAGGGACATCCTCAACACGTTTTATTCTCTTTGATGAGTCGGGAAGCATTATTAGTCAGAGCCAAAAAGAACATAAACAAATAATGCCTAAACCGGGCTGGGTAGAACATGACGCACTTGAAATTTGGGAAAACACGAAAGCTGTTATTGGCGAGGCAATCTCCCATATAGATATCAACAAACTTTCAGCAATTGGAATTACAAATCAGCGGGAAACCACCGTGGTCTGGGATAGAACAACTGGTAAACCTCTCTATAACGCAATTGTTTGGCAAGATACGAGAACGCAAGATTTTTTGGATTCAATTTCCGATGACAACAAAAAGAGTGTCACTCATAAGACTGGCCTCACCATTGCTCCATATTTTTCAGGCAGCAAAATGAATTGGCTAAGCAAGAATGTTCCGGCCGTAAGTGAAGCAATTTCTAAAGGAGATGCGCTCTTTGGAACCATCGATAGTTGGCTCCTTTGGAATTTAACAGACGGAGTTCACAAAACGGATGTAACTAATGCCAGCAGAACTCTTCTAATGAATCTGGAAACGCTTGATTGGGATCAAGCACTACTTGATATCTTTTCCATTCCAAGAAGCACTCTCCCAAAAATCTGCTCTTCCGCGGAAGTTTATGGATCAACGAAGACCGATGGTGTCTTTAAATCAGCAATTCCGATCTCTGGCATCTTAGGTGATCAACAAGCAGCGATGGTTGGGCAAGCCTGTTTTAGCAAAGGTGAATCAAAGACAACGTACGGAACTGGTAATTTCGCATTATTAAATACCGGTGAAGAAGTTATTCGTTCTAAGGCCGGTTTGCTCACAACAGTCTGTTACAAGTTTGGTGATGAGAAACCTCAATATGCATTAGAGGGTTCGGTAGCCGTCACGGGATCGGCGGTTCAATGGTTGCGAGATCAATTAGGGATAATTAGCAGCGCTAGCGAGATCGAGAAATTAGCCAATGAAGTTACCGATAATGGTGGCGTTTACTTTGTGCCAGCTTTTTCTGGACTCTTTGCGCCGTACTGGCGTATCGATGCACGCGGTGTAATCGTTGGATTAACACGAGCCGTGACTAAGTCACATCTGGCCAGGGCAACTTTAGAAGCAATTGCATTTCAAACAAGAGAAGTACTCGACGCAATGGTTATTGATAGTGGAGTCGCCTTAAAGGAGATGAAAGTAGACGGCGGAATAACTGCAAACGAACTTTGCATGCAAATTCAATCTGACATCATGGGTATTAATGTCTCCCGCCCTGAAATTATTGAAACAACAGCACTTGGCGCTGCATATGCAGCCGGGCTTGCAACTGGATTTTATAAAGATAAAGAGCAGATTAGATCTAATTGGCGAGAAAGTCGTCGTTGGAAGCCAAATTTGAATTCGCCTCTTGCCACTGAAGGATTTAGCAATTGGAAGAAAGCTGTTGAACGAACTTTAAATTGGGCCTAATTTTCTCTAGTTATTTCAATTATTAAAGCCTGTGCTGGTTGAAGTATCGGAGCCGGCAAACCAATTTCTTGTAATAAATCTCCACTCATCACTACGCCTGATTTAATCCAATCCGGCTCTTTAATCAACATCATTCCAACCGATCCCGCTGGGAAGGCTGCACGCACTCGATATTTTGCACCTGGTAATAAATCGCGGAAACGCAAATTCGGAATTTGTGAAATCGAAGTAGGAGCAATCTGAGCAAAAATAAATATGGATTCGTTTTCAGTTACTGATCCATATAAGTAATGCGAAGAATCGGAAAAATCAATACGTACCAATTTTCCGGTATGAATCAGATTGCGCTTAGATTTGTAGTAGGTAATCCAGCTAGCAAGATGCGAAAGCTCCTCACTTGATACTCGCGAGATATCCCACTCAATTCCAGAATGACCAAAGAGAGCTGTGGCAGCTCTAAATGAAAGAGCGAGTTCTCTTCCGGTTTGGTGACTTGGCGAAGGTCCAATATGACTTCCAAGAAGTTCTGGTGGCAAGAATTGGGCAGTCCAGCGTTGAATTTGCTGGCGAGAGAGTGCGTCATTGTTATCGCTTACCCAGAATCTATCTACGTAATCAACGATTCCTAAATCAATCCGGCCACCACCTGATGCGCAGGATTCAATCTCTAGTCCTGGATTTAAATTCTTTAGCTCTGCAAAGAGAGAATATATTGCCTCTACTTGCTTGCGATATGAAGCTTTGCCATTTGCGCCAGCATCAACCAAAGTTCGGTTGTGATCCCACTTAATATATCTAACCTTGCATTCAGAGATAACTTTATGTGTTGATTCAAGTATGTATTGATAGGCATCAGGGTTTGCTAAATCTAAAACCAGTTGATGGCGCCAAGTTGGCGGAGTCCTGTCGCCTTCATGCAGAATCCAATCTGGATGCTTGCGAAATAGATCCGAATCCTGATTGACCATTTCGCCCTCAAACCAGAGACCGAATTCAATACCTTTACTGTCCGCATAATCTGATACGGATTTCAAACCATTTGGCCAGGCATCTTTACTTACCTGCCAATCACCTAGACCGGATCTATCGTTTCTGCGAGACCCAAACCATCCATCATCGAGAACAACTCGTTCCACCCCGATGCTAGCTGCAATATCAATTATTGATTTAACTTTCGCCTCGTTATGATCAAAATAAATTGCCTCCCAAAGATTTAAGGTCAGTGGACGTCGCTTCTTTGGATGATTAGTTCTTGCTCTTAACATCGCATGAAACTTTTCAGATAGTCCATCAAGACCGAAACTTGAATATCCCGCCTTAACAGCCGGAGCTTTGTAGATCTCTCCGGTCTTAAGAATTACTTCTCCAGGCGCCAAAATTTCGCCAGCTCCAAAAGATTTAAATCCATCTGGATTCTGTTCAACTAAATATTGATGATTTCCGCTCCAGGCAAGAGAGATTG
>JBJSWS010000216.1:0-7089 GCA_046085985.1 Actinomycetales bacterium | reverse complement strand
ATCAAGTGCAGTTGTTGGTTCATCGGCGATCAGAACTTTTGGATCATTCATCAAAGCCATCGCAATCATCACGCGTTGGCGCATACCGCCAGAAAATTGGTGCGGATAATCATGAACGCGTTTTTCTGGTTGCGGAATTCCAACAAGTTCGAGCATCTGGATAGCTTTATCAAGCGCGGCTTTCTTCTGACGAGGATTGTGCGCTAAATATGCTTCGGAAAGTTGATCGCTGATTTTGAAATATGGATGAAGTGAAGACATTGGATCTTGGAAGATCATGGAAACAACGCGACCGCGCATGCCTCGTGTTGTCTCTGAATCTGCAGTTGCAACATCGATAGTCTTATCGCCATCTTGAACTTTTATTGAGCCAGAAATTTGGGTTCGCTTTTCGTTATGTAATCCCATAACCGAGAGGCTAGTTACGGTTTTTCCGGAACCTGATTCACCTACAACAGCAACTGTTTCACCTGCGTTCAGATCAAAAGAAACACCGTCAACTGCCTTTACTAAACCATCATCAGTAGGAAATGCGACACTTAAGTTTTCGATCGAGAGTAATTTTGTCATCGGACACGCACCCGCGGATCTAGGACTGCATAGAACATATCAACAAGTAGATTCATAATAATTACGACCGCAGCTGCAAGAATTGTGGTTGCCACAATAACCGAAAGATCAAATTCATAAACTGAACGCAAAGTCAGACGACCAAGCCCAGGTAAATTAAAGATGGTTTCGGTAATGATTGCACCGCCAATTAGCCCTGCAAAATCTAGACCTGCCATAGTTGTAATTGGCGCTAAAACCGCACGGAGGGTGTGCTTGAAAAGAACTTTACGTTCACTCAATCCCTTTGCGCGCGCGGTGCGAATGTAATCCTCACTTAAAGTTTCTAACATAGCTGCGCGAGTAAATCTTGTATAAAGAGCGGCATAAGAAATCGCCAAAGTAATCCACGGCAAAATGAAATATTTGATTGCACCTATTGGACTATCTAAGAATGATACATAGCCTGTTAATGAGAGCGGAACTAGCTTCCATTTGATGGAGATCCAAATCAGAAGCACTAGTCCGGTTACGAAGGTGGGAAGTGAAGTACCGAGTAATACGAAAACTGAACTTAAAGTATCTGGAGTGCGACCGCGGAATTTAGCGGCCAAAATTCCTAAGGTGACGCCGATAATCAACCAGAGAACTAGCGCGCCAAGTGCGAGGGTTACGGTGATTGGAAGTGCATCTGCCAAAAGTGAAGTTACGCATTCGTTTTCGTTAAATGAATAGCCAAAGCTTGGTGCTGGACAGACGAATGCAGCTTGGCCGGCGCCATAACTTCTTCCAAAGAAAATTCCAGATAGGAAGAGCCAGTACTGAACCAGTAGAGGTTTGTCATAACCAAGTCGAATGCGATTTGCCTCAATAATAATGTCATTACATTTTTGACCGCAGGTAAGCGCAGCTGGATCAAAGGGAAGAATTGCAAAGATTAAGTAAACAGTGAATGAGACTACTAAGAGAGTTACCGTCGAGATTGCTAGTCGACGTAGCGCGAAATACAGCACTTTTCTCTTGGCCCCTATTCTTCGAAAGATTCAAAAGATACTTACTCAAGAATAACAATTGATAGGAGCTCTCAAGGCGCATAACGCCCTGAGAGCTCCCTTACTTCTTTTTAGATTAGGAAAGCAGTATTACTGCTTGATCCAAATCTTGCCGTAGGCAGGGTTACCCTGTGGGACCCAGAAGAAGACGTTCTGCAATGCAGAACCCCAGACTTCTTGAGCCTTACCAAAGAGTGTTGGCATGTGCCAGAAGTTAGCCGCAGCTTCCTTATCTAGCGCCTTCCATAGTTCTGCCTGCTTCTTACGATCAGTCTGCTTCATCGCCTGATTTACCTTGGCTTCGAAAGCCTTGTAATTAGGATCATCAGCATTCTGTGTCAGATTGAAACCACCAGCAGTTGTGAAGAGCTCAGGGATAACTGTTGATGCGTTAGCCCAGTCTGCGCCCCATCCTGAAGCAGACATATCGTTCTGCTTATCTGGATTCATAACTGTTGAGTAGTACGCAACAGAGATGATGTTCCAAGAGACCTTAATTCCTGCCTTAGCAAATGATGCTTCAACAATTGGAATTGTGTCGTTTAGAGCAGATGACTGACGTACGTCAATCTTGATGCCAGTTGAAGTTGCCTTGGCATAGTTATCTGGGCACTTGGTCTTAGCTGCCTCAAGAAGAGCCTTGGACTTCTCAATATTTCCTTCTGGCTTAAAGTCCTTGCTTCCTGGTCCGACTACTCCAGTACGTGCAAAGTCAGTAGCTACAAGTGGGCTGATTGCGCCGGTTGCATATGAACCTGCGTACTTCTCGCCACCTGCGTAATCAAGAAGTGCCTTGATTGGCCATGCATAGTAAACAGCCTGACGTACTTCGAGACATGGCATTTTCTTTAGGTTGAATGCGTAGTAACGAGCATATGGGTCAGAGTTGTTCATACGACGGTCTTTGTACTTCTTGCTACCAAAGAACTTGTCGCGGTTTGTTGGAAGTGGGCCACCGAAGTTGATTGCTGATGGAAGAGTGTCTTCCAACATCATCTGATCGATAACTTCTTCATCAAGACCGTAAAGGATAATTACTTCGTCTGGATAAGGAGTTCTGACAGGGTCAGATGCCTTTGACCAGTTCTTATTACGAACCATACGAAGTTGAGTATCGCTATTTTCAACAATCTTGTAAGGACCAGTTGCCTGTGGGTTCAAGTCATACTTGTCGCCAGTGTCCTTCTTCTTTTGAATTGGTGAGATAACACCGTAAGTTGCAAGATAGTTGAAGTCAGCAATTGACTTATTCAATGTAAAGGTAATTGTGCGATTGTCTTTTGAACAAGCGACTGCCTTATTGAATGCCTTTGTGCCTTCAGGTGTAGCTGTATATGGGCCGGTGTAGATGGAGTTACCTTCTGCATCCTTTGGAATATCCAACCAAGAGATTAGATATGTAGGTCCGCCAGGAAGAACATCCTGTGCGAAGACGCGGGAAGCTCCGTAGCGAACATGCTCGCAAGTAATTGGTGTTCCATCTTCAAACTTTGTACCTGGACGAAGTGTGAAGCTCCAAACTTTTGCTTGCTTGCTTGGTACACCTGTATTAGTTGCTAGATCTGGAATTAGATTCGCTCCAGCTTCACCTGGTACTGGATTATAAGCAACCAAAGTACGAGTGTGGAATGAATTCATAAATGCTAAATCACGACCAGTGTAAATACGGGTTGGATCTAGATGATCTAGACGTGGTTCATGCTCTAGCATGTACAAAATTCCACCTGGCTTCGGTGTTGCTGCTTGCGCAGGTGCGCTAACTGCAATTAATCCCGAAACTGCAAGGGCCGCTGAAGCGGAAAGTGCTAGGGCACGACGAGCAGTAATTCTGCTCATTCAGTACTCCTTTCAACAGAGAATTGGAAAAGGCCCAATAAGACCTGTGCATATCAAACCACGAAACGTGAGATGTGTTAAGCGAGGGGTTAGGGTTATTTCAGCGTTCAGTGCGCGGATCTAGCGCATCTCGAAGCGCATCGCCCACCAAGTTAAAGGCCAGAACGACTATTACGAGCGAACCAGCAACAATCATGAAGAAGCTAGGCATTGCGGTAACAAATCGTGATGCATTTGAAAGCAAGATTCCCCAGGTAGATGCAGGTGGCTGAATTCCAAGGCCAAGGAATGAGTAGACAGATTCTGCTGCTAAGTAGCCGGGCAATGAAAGTGAAGCTACAACAATTATCGGTGCCCAAACATTTGGCAAAATTTCTTTCATAATAATTCGTTTACGTGGTGCACCCATTGCTTGTGCAGCAGTTATGTAATCACGTTCCCGAATACTTAGAACTTGCGATCTAATCAATCGGGAAAAACCCGGCCAACCAAAGAATGATAAGAAAATAATTAGAAAGACAATACGTGCAGTATTTTCACCTTTAAAAATTCCCAAACTCTGTAATCTTTGAATTACCGGCATGCTTAGCGCAACAATCATAAAGAAAGCCGGGAAAGCTAAGAAGAAATCTGTAAAACGACCTAGCGCATTATCAACTCGGCCACCAAGATAACCACCAGCGATTCCAACAAATAATCCAATTGCTAGCGCAAGAATTGTTGTAATAAAAGCAATCATGAAAGAAATTCTTGAACCGTAAAGTAATTGGGCAAGAAGGTCTCGACCAGTTCCTGGAATTACTCCAAGTGGGTGGTCAAGGCTCATACCGCCGCGAGGAGCTGTTGGAATTCCGCTGCTATCTAACATCTCTAAATTCAAAGTGTCTGGATCAATTCCGAGAATTCTTGAAACGAGAGGTGCAAAAGCGGACATCAAAAGAATTGTCACGCTTACAAGAGCGGCTCCGACACCAATTTTGTTTCGTCTAAAGCGCATCCAAGCGATCTGGCCAGGAGAACGGCCTGCCAACGCACTACTTGATTCAGTGGTCTCGGTATTTTCAACGCTCATCAGGCTAGGAAAGGTATCTGATTCTCGAGATGTCTTCAAACACGTGACCGTTATACTTCTCTATCTAGCGTTATAGGTCAGGAGATCTCTATGAAGAAGCTACTAATCGGCTCATTTGCTCTGCTCGCACTACTAACCTCATTAACCGCTTGTGGTGGTTCTGATGAAGCTGCAGTACCTGAAGAGGATAAGCAAGAGTTGGTACAAGAGCAGGAACTCGAAGCGCAAGCAACGGGTGGCTTTGATAGCGATATCCAACTTCCAACCGGTGAGACCTATCGACTCTCTTCACCAACAAAGTTCACTCCAGGAAAATTTGCGGCGGGACAAGTTCCTGGCCAGAGCTTTAACCGTTTTGAAGTTTCGGTAACAAATGGTGGAACTGCTGATCTTGATCTTGCAGTTCTAATCGTTTCCGGAACAACCTCTGCTGGCGCATGTGTAGATATCTTTGATGGCGACAACAAGATCAATGGTGCACCGCTTGAACCATTAGCAGCCGGCGCGACAAAGTCATTTGGCTGGGCGCTATCTTGCCCAGGCGCATCGGGTGATGAACTTAAAGTTAAATTGATTAGCGGAGAGACTGCGCTAATTGAAGCCACTGGCAAGCTCTCTTAATTAAGAGTTCGCTCGCTCTTTAACTTCAAGACCTGGGATAGATCTAAACATCGTAATCGGTAGTACCGATCCGATTAACATCAAGATTAACCATTCCAGGTAAAGGCCACGTCCAATCATCAGCCCAACTAAGGCTGCTCCGATAATTGCTGCGATATTCCAATTCATCGCCATTACTGAGTTATAACGTCCACGTAGTTCCTCTGGAGCAATTCGATTAACGATTGAGGGGGCTTTGGGAGCCCAGATCATTTCGCCAAAGGCAAATGCAACCTGGCTAAGTGATACTAAAACTCCGGCAATTACACTTGATGCTAAAGAGGCGCTTCCAATAATGACCCAAGATAAGCCCCAGAGATAGCCGACTCTGCGAAGTGCGACTAGATCTACAACGCTTTCCAGCCAGCGCAACATAAAGCCTTGTAAGAAGAAAATACTTATTGTGTTAGCGGCAAAAACTAAACCGAGCCATTTTGGCGATAGCTCAAGATATTGAGTTGTGAAAATTGCTAATCCAGCCTGTAAAGAGGCATAACCAAAGGTGATGTAGCCCAATCCGCCCAGAATAATTCGCATAAAAGTTTTATCTTTTAGTACTTCTCGATAACCAGCGCCAGTTTTCTTAGATTCGGCTTCACTTGCCTGAAATTTATCTTTGATCGTTAAGATCATTATCAAATAGCCAAAATATGAAAGTGAATCGACTAAATAGAGGGTTTGAAAACTTCTTAAATTGCCCTCTTGAATTATCGAAGCGGCAATTAAGCCACCAAAAGCAATCCCTAAGTTAAGCATCATGAAATTTACGGCGAAGGCGCCTTGACGGTCAGCTTCATCAGTTGACCTAGTAATCATCACTGTCTGTGCTGGCCAGATCATTAAAGTGCCAATTGCGCTTAGCGTTCCAACCAAGATTGCTTGTTCTTTACTTTCAACCATTGACCAGGCTGCCACAGCGCTTCCTTCAACAAATAGTCCAAAGATGATTACCGGTTTTGGTCCGATTCGATCAATTAACCAACCTGAGGGGCCAGTTAGAACAATCGCAACTACCGCCATATAAGAGAGTAAGAATCCGCCAAAGGCATTTGTGAAACCGCGGATATCATGTAAATAGACGAGCAACAACGAGAGCGTCATTCCAGTCCCGAAAGCACTAATAAATGCGCCGGCAAAAAGTCTGCGTAAGGTGCCAGTCTTTGCTACCCGGAAGCTGCCAAACATGATTTCAAAGAGATCACCTCTAGACAACTTCCGCTCCCATCAATTAAGAATTGAATGGCAAAGACTATAAGGTTACGTTGTGGTTCATTCGATTGACGCGGATTTTCTTGCTCTGCCGCTATCTAATCTTGCAGATGCAGCAATCAACAAAGCTAAATTATTGGGCGCAGCACATGTCGATGTAAGAATCGAGCGAACTCGTACTGGATTGCTTTCGCTGCGCGACGCTAAACCAGAATCTCAAAGTGATGAAACTGTAATTGGGATGGGCGTGCGGGTAATCGTTGATGGCGCTTGGGGTTTTGCCTCATCGCCTGATGTCAGCACAGAGCGCGCCAAGAAGTTGGCTGAAGTCGCCGTATCAATGGCCCAGACTGCCAAACCGCTCTCGACCGAAGAGGTTTCGCTAGTTTCTGAACCCGTTTATCCAGATGGAGTTTGGGTCTCAAGTTACGAAATGGATCCATTCGCAGTCTCCGATTCTGAGAAGATCGAAAGGCTAGCTGCGCTTAGCACCAAGTTATTAAATTCAAATTCGGTAAATCACACTGGCGCACATACGATGTATGTCAAAGAGCAGAAGTTCTATGCCGATTCTTATGGCACCAGCACCACGCAACAACGAGTTCGGATGCAAACCCAGATCGAAGCTATCTCTATCGGAGAGCATGGTTTTGAATCTATGCGCACTCTGGCGCAACCTGCCGGTTACGGTTGGGAGTGGATGGGTAATTC
>JBJSWS010000215.1:0-2301 GCA_046085985.1 Actinomycetales bacterium | reverse complement strand
GCGCGCCTCGAACCAGGAAGTCTGGTCGACATCCAGCTGTACATCGGAAAAACATTTGACATCGTTACGCAAGTTGAGAGCCTAGAAAATTTCGGCGATAACTTATCTGCGGATTATCAGAAATGGACTATCGCTTCCACGCTGCTAGAAGCAGCTGAAAGATTTACGGCAAATGAAGGCGAACCAGCATTACAACAGTTCTTACTTCTTGTTGGCGCACTAAAAGCTCTTGCCTATGAATCGCATGATCCTTCCTTAATTCTTGATGCATATTTGCTGCGCTCTCTTTCGATTGCAGGATACGCGCCATCAATGACAATCTGCTCTAGGTGCGAAGCTCCCGGCCCACATAAATATTTCTCACTTGTCGGTGGTGGTTCAGTATGTATTGATTGCAAACCATCTGCTTGTGCAACTCCAACTCCAGAAACATTGAAATTAATGTCAGATCTTTTGACTGGCAATTGGGAGAGCGCAGACGAAAGCGAAGTAAAAAATCGCAGAGAAGCCTCCGGATTAGTTGCTGCTTATCTGCAATGGCATCTCGAGCGAGAATTGCGAAGTCTGCCCATGGTTGAACGAGCTGGAAGATGAAACCGCCAAAGATAAGTAAAGATCGAATTCCAAATCACGTAGCTGTCGTAATGGATGGAAATGGCAGATGGGCAAAAGAACGTGGGCTGGCGCGCACTAAAGGACATGAAGCCGGCGAGCACGCACTTTTCGATTTAGTTGAGGGCGCAATCCAAATTGGCGTAAAAGAATTATCTGCTTATGCATTTTCGACTGAAAATTGGCGAAGATCTCCAGAAGAAGTTAGATTTCTAATGGGATTCAATAGAGAAGTAATCAGAAGGCGACGCGACCAGATGCATGAAATGGGAGTTCGAATTCGCTGGGTAGGAAGACCGCAGAAGCTCTGGAAATCCGTTAAGGAAGAACTCGAAAGTGCTGAGAAGTTAACTGCAAGAAATAAAGTATTAACCCTAAATATGTGTGTCAATTATGGTGGTCGGGCCGAGATTGCAGATGCTGCCGCAGCTATAGCAAGCGATGTATCCAGAAAAAAATTAAAGCCAAGTCAAATTACTGAGAAACTATTTGCAAAATATTTGGACGAACCAAAAATGAGCGATGTCGATTTATTTTTAAGATCATCAGGGGAGCACCGCACATCTAACTTCTTAATCTGGCAATCAGCTTATGCAGAGCTAGTATTCCTTGATGTGCTCTGGCCAGATGTAACCCGAGAAACTCTTTGGCGAGCCATCGAAATTTATGCAAAACGCAACCGTAGATTCGGAAAGGCATAGCATGAAAAAGCAAGCAGAATTCTGGTTTGACCCGCTCTGTCCATGGGCTTGGATGACCTCTCGTTGGATATTAGAAGTATCAAAGGTACGTGATATCGAAGTTAAGTGGAATCTTTTCAATCTTGCCTATCTAAATAGAGATAAGGATGTTCCGGAAGAATACAAAGCTAAGTTAGTTAATTCTTGGTATTGCACACGCGTTATTGCCGCGGCTCAAATTGCAAAAGATGATTCGATCACTTTACCTCTTTACACAGCGATTTCTTCACGAATTCACCTAAAGAAGATGGATATCACTGAGGAGCTATTTAAGGAATCTCTTATAGAAGTTGGATTACCGGACTCTTTATCAGCTTCCATGAATGACGATTCGCTCGATTCGAAGATTATTGAAAGTCACGAGCGCGGAATCAAATTAGTTGGTAACGATGTCGGAACTCCAATAATTGCGATTGAGGGAACAGCCTTCTTTGGCCCGGTTATCTCACCAGCTCCGAAAGGTGAAGAGGCAGGGAAACTTTGGGACGGTGTTGTTGGCGTCGCTAGCTATCCGGGATTTTTTGAGATTAAGAGATCTAGAAATGTTGGACCGATATTTGAATAGAACCGTTAGGCGCAGATTCTGCATGTTCTTCACCGTGTAATACATGTAGCTGTGAAACTAGCGCCCACATCACTATGACTCCAATCAAGGTGGAAACTAGAGTCCAACGTGATGAATGTCTGGCATGTGCCTCTGGAAGAATATGACTGGTAGCCAGATAAATAATGATTCCAGAGAAGGCTGCTAAGTAAATTGCCGTTACATTTTCACTTAGGACAAGCGAGGTGCCAAGTGCGGCACCGCTTATTCGAGCAATGGAATCAACGGCTAATAACCAGATTGCTTTACGACTCCACTTTCCGCTCTTAACCAAAAATGCGACTGTATTTAAACCGTCACTAAAGGCATGGACGAGTAAGGCAACAAAGACTGCGATACCGAGGG
>JBJSWS010000214.1:0-6698 GCA_046085985.1 Actinomycetales bacterium | reverse complement strand
TTTTTGCCACGGATTCGATAGGCCCGTGAATCTCCGACATGCAATAAGGAGAGTTGGTCACCGGTTAAATGAAATGAAGTGAAGGTCGTACCCATTCCTGCTAACTCAGGTCTTTGAATTGTGGAATCTTGAATTGCGCTATCCATATCAATCAATGATGTACGCAGTAAATCATCACGCGAATCGCTATCAATTTCTGGACTTGATAAAACGGGAATTAAATCAGCGAAGGTTTTTACAACAATCTTTGAAGCTATCTCACCGCCGGCATAACCTCCCATGCCATCGGCAACCGCAATTAAATTACTTGCAAATAATCCAGAATCTTCATTTCCATCTCGATGCAATCCCAATTCAGATCGCCAAGCGATTGTGCTGAAATGAAAATTACGGCTCACAATTGGTAAGCCTAACGCTATCCTTACGCAGTGAAGAGGTACGCATATTTAGGCCCAAGCGGCACATTTACCGAAGCTGCACTTCGTAATGTCGCAAGTTCTGCTGATGTGCTAACCCCATATTCAAATGTGACTGCTGCTCTAGATGCGGTCAGATCAGGTAAAGCCGACCTTGCCTTAGTTCCGATTGAAAACTCAATTGAAGGCGTTGTTGCCAGAACATTAGATGAACTAGCAATTGGCGATCCACTAGTTATTTATGGTGAAACAACTCTTGCTGTCACCTTTGCGCTATTAACTAGAAAAGGGCAGACCGAGATCAAGAAGATTGCGACTCATCCACATGCCGAAGCGCAATGTCGTGATTACATTGCAAAACATCATCCAAACGCCGAAATTATTTCTACTTCTTCAACCGCTGCTGCAGCCGAAGCTCTTAGTAAAGGAGAATTTGATGGTGCAATTGCTGCTCCAAATGCTGCGCAAACTTACGATTTAACAATCCTTGCTAATGACATTGGCGATAACAGTGAGGCGGTTACGCGATTTGTTCTTGTTGGAAAACCAGGATCTGTTCCAGCTCCAACAGGACATGATCGAACATCGCTTGCAGCATTTATCGGTGCAGATCACGCAGGTGCTTTGCTAGAAGTATTAACTGAGTTTGCAGTCCGGGGAGTTAACCTCACGTTTATTCAATCTCGTCCAACCGGAAGAGAACTTGGTCATTATCACTTCATTATCGATGCAGAAGGTCATATCAATGAAGAACGAGTCGGAGATGCCTTAATGGGATTGCGCCGCATCTGCGAAGACGTTAGATACCTTGGTTCATATCCACGAGCCGATAAAATTGCACCAACGACAACTAAATCAGCAACCGATTCTGCATTTAAAGCGGCAGATAATTGGTTAGCCGAGGTTCGATCCGGAAAGAAAATATGATTGATGTAAAGGTAATACGCGAGAACCCAGATCTGGTACGCGCTTCACAAAAAGCGCGTGGTGAAAGCGTTGAACTTGTTAATCAAGTATTGGCTGCCGATGAAATTCGCCGCAATGCCATTGTTGAATTTGAAGCGCTCCGTGCTGAGCAGAACACTCTCTCCAAATCAGTAGGCAGCGCAAAAGGTGATGAGAAAACTGCGCTATTAGAAAGTGCAAAATCGTTGGCAGCAAAGGTGAAAGAAGCCGATGCTAAAAAGAGCGCTAGCGAAGAGGCATTTCGTAATCTTGCCCTTGGAATTTCTAATTTAGTAGATCCTGCCGCACCAATTGGCGGCGAGGCAGATTTCAAAGTACTAGAAGAGATCGGAACTCCACGAAAGTTTGATTTTGAACCAAAAGATCATGTGGAGCTTGGGAAAATTCTTGGCGCGATAGATGTGGAACGCGGAGCCAAAGTTTCCGGAGCCCGTTTCTACTATTTAACCGGGGTGGGTGCCCTATTGGAATTAGCGCTAGTTAATTACGCAATTCAAATGGCAACCAAAGCAGGATTTACCCCAATGATTCCGCCGGTTTTAGTTAAACCGGCGGCGATGGAAGGAACCGGATTTCTGGGCCAAGCAGCTGAAAATGTTTTTCATTTAGAGGAAGATGATTTCTATCTAGTTGGAACAAGCGAAGTTCCACTTGCGGCTTATCACATGGATGAAATCTTGGATGTTACAAAATTACCAATGCGATATACCGGTTACTCACCATGCTTCAGGAGAGAAGCCGGTTCTTACGGTAAAGATACTCGCGGCATAATCAGAGTCCATCAATTTGAAAAAGTTGAAATGTTCTCTTTCTGCAAGCCAGAAGATGCGGTTGCAGAGCACCAACGCTTGCTCGCTTGGGAGAAAGATTTCTTAAACGCGATGGAAATCCCTTATCGAGTAATTGATGTCGCAACTGGCGATCTTGGTTCCAGCGCAAATCGTAAATTTGATTGCGAAGCATGGATTCCTACGCAAAATGCCTATCGAGAAGTAACTAGCACCTCTAATTGCTCTGAGTTTCAAGCACGCCGCTTAAATGTTCGCGTTAAAGGTGAAAGTGGAACCGCTCCAGTCGCAACGATAAATGGATCTCTGGTTGCCGTTCCGCGAATGATTGTTTCAATTCTAGAGAATCACCAACAAGCTAATGGTTCAGTACTTGTACCAAAGGCGCTTCAACCTTATTTAGGTACTGATCGTTTCTCACCGGTGGCGTAATTGAGCGCACTTGCCCGACGCCCCAAATTAATTGCAACTGATCTTGATGGCACGATAGTTCCGCATTACAGCGGAATCTCTGATCGAACACGTAATGCATTTTTTGCTGCCCATGCCGCGAATATCGAAATCTATTATGTAACGGGACGGCCACCGCGCTGGATGAAAGATATTGCGCAGACTTTTCCTTTTGGAAAAAGTATTTTAGGTAATGGGGCGTTGCTCTATGACATTCACAATGAAACTGTCCTGGAAGAGTGGTTAATACCCATTGAAAATCAGATTGAAACCGTAACTAAGTTACGTCGGGCAATTCCTTCAATCTCTTTTGCTGTGGAGCGCCATAATCACTTCCATCGAGAGAAACTCTATGTGCCACGCTGGGATGTCGGCATGGATAACGAAGGCGTTCATGACATTACCGAGATCATGACCGAACCTGCCGCAAAGATGTTGGCCCGCTGTTCAAATCAAGAGCTAACTTCAGATGAGATGTTGGAGATTGCACTTCGAGAACTTGATGGAATCACCACCGTTACACATTCCAATTCTCATGATTCACTCCTTGAAATAAATGCCTTTGGTGTTTCTAAAGGATCGACGCTTGCCAAAATGGCAGAACGACATGGATTTAGCGCAGATGAAGTTGTCTCCTTTGGCGATAATCCAAATGACTTTACGATGCTCTCTTGGGCGGGCAGATCTTGGGCGATGCAAGACGGTCATCCAGAAGCGCACAAACATGCCAAAGCAATTGCCGAACCACACACCGACGATGGCGTCGCGAAGATAATCGAAGAGTTACTGGAGTTACCTGAATGATTACGCGAGCAGTTCCAATCTGGCTTGATTTACTCTGTGTCGGTATTGGCGCATTTCAAGGCGCGCTATTTGCAATCTTTTATAAACGTTTTGATTTAGTCGGTGTTATTTCGGTTGCCATCATCGCTGGTTTGGGTGGTGGAATACTTCGCGATCTTCTCTTATCTGCAGGACGTCCCTCAGGTATGCAAGATAAATACATTTTGACTGCAGTTGCCGGCGCTGCAGCGGCCCTAATTATTGGTCGTTGGTATCGCAAATCAAGTGGAGTTGTAGTCCTTCTTGATTCTGTTGCGATGGCGTTATTTGCGATCGCTGGAACTTATAAAGCAATACTCTTTGATACATCTCATTTAGTTGCAATTATTCTAGGAATTATTACAGGAGTCGGTGGCGGTGTACTTCGTGACATTGTCTGTCGGGTTACACCACAAATTTTTACAGGTGGACCGCTTTATGCAACTGCTACTGCAATTGGATCTACGGTTTTTGTTTATCTAGAACAATCTAAATTGCCACTGAATCTTGTTGTAGTAATTGCTGCGGTAACGATCGTTGTCATTCATATGACTTCAGTGAAATTCCGGATTCACCTCAAGCCTGCAATTGAGGGCTTAGATGGCGAAGATTTTGAGGAGCCTAAGTAGGGAAGGTAAGTTCTCCCACGGAGGGCTCGCATAGTGGCCTAGTGCACCGGTCTTGAAAACCGGCAAGGGAAACCTTCGTGGGTTCAAATCCCACGCCCTCCGCCAGTTGTGGGCGAACTCATAAGCCCTCGCCTAGAAAACCCTGGGAATCACTAGGAAAATTAATACATTCCATAGGGAGGAAATCAGTGGCAACCGGAGTCTTTTCAAGTACGCGAGCTGCAATTAAAGAGCGCACACTTCGAACTGATCGTTGGTGGTTACAGCCTGCAATAACAGTTGCAGTACTTATCTCTTTTATTATTTATGCAACATTCCGCGCATTTGAAAAGAAGTACTACTTTGCTGAACCGCTAATTTCACCGTTCTATTCACCATGTCTATCAACTGCATGCGTTGATGGTTCGGCGCATTTCGGAACACCAATTGGAACTATTTCACTCTTTGGCATGATTATTTCGCCAGCGTTATTTATCTTGATCTTTCCGCTGGGCTTTCGACTAACTTGTTATTACTATCGCAAGGCGTATTACCGATCATTTTGGATGTCACCACCTGCTTGTGCAGTAGCTGAACCACATTCAAAATACACCGGAGAAACTCGTGCACCACTTATTTTGCAAAATGGCCATCGCTGGTTCTTCTTTGCCGGTTTAATTTTCAACATCATTCTTACCTATGACGCCATAATTGCATTTAAAAATCCAGAAGGCGAGTGGGGACATATGAGCGTTGGTTCGCTCGTTCTAACTCTTAATGCTGCAATGCTCTGGCTTTATTCTGCTTCTTGTCATACCTGTCGCCACACAATAGGTGGCCGGTTAAAGCATTTCTCAAAACATCCAATTCGTTACAAGCTATGGAGCTGGGTTTCAGTTCTAAATCATCGCCATCCAACCTATGCCTGGATCTCACTCTTTGTAGTGGCATTGAGCGATGTTTATGTTCGTGGTGTGGCATCCGGATCTATTACTAACTTCTACTTCTTCTAGGCGGAGTGATGTCAAAAGCGACTACTGGAATTAAAGCGAGCGATATTAAATTCGATAGATATCGATTTGATGTTGTCGTTATTGGCGCTGGCGGTGCGGGTCTTCGAGCTGCTGTTGAAGCGCGCCAAGCTGGTTTGCGCGTAGCAATTATTTGTAAGTCATTATTTGGTAAGGCCCACACTGTTATGGCTGAAGGTGGCGCCGCCGCCGCAATGGGAAATGTCAACGATAAAGATAGTTGGAAAGTGCATTTCCGCGACACGATGCGTGGTGGAAAATTCCTAAATAACTGGCGGATGGCTGAACTTCATGCAAAAGAATCACCAGATCGAATTTGGGAATTAGAAACTTGGGGTGCGCTCTTTGATCGCACAAAAGATGGTCGCATCTCACAACGTAACTTCGGTGGCCACGAGTATCCACGGCTAGCCCACGTTGGTGATCGCACAGGATTGGAATTGATTCGTACCATGCAACAGAAGATCGTTGCGATGCAACAAAAAGATGCCAAAGAACATGGTGATGCCGAGAAATACATAAAGGTATTTGCAGAGCTAACAATTACTTCGATTCTTAAAGATGGAAATAAAGTTTCTGGTTGCTATGGATATTGGCGCGAGACCGGAGAAGAAGTTCTCTTTGAAGCACCTGCAGTAGTTCTTGCAACTGGCGGAATTGGTAAGTCATTTAAGATCACTTCTAATTCTTGGGAAGGAACCGGTGACGGTCACGCACTTGCGCTTAAAGCAGGTTCTGCTCTTGTCGATATGGAGTTCGTACAGTTCCATCCAACCGGCATGGTCTGGCCACCATCTGTTCGTGGAATTTTAGTAACCGAATCAGTTCGTGGTGATGGTGGCGTTCTTACAAATAATAAAGGCGAGCGCTTTATGTTTAATTACATCCCGGATGTATTTAAAGATAAGTACGCTGATAATGAAGCCGAAGCAGATCGTTGGTATAAAGATCAAAATAACAATCGCCGTCCACCTGAACTATTGCCTCGCGATGAGGTGGCACGCGCAATTAACGCGGAAGTCAAAGCAGGTCGTGGCTCAGAACATGGCGGTGTCTATCTCGATGTTTCAAAGCGTTTACCTGCCGATGAAATTAAACGTCGCCTACCTTCGATGTGGCATCAATTTAAGGAACTTGCTGATGTTGATATCACCGAGCAACCGATGGAAGTTGGCCCAACCTGTCACTATGTAATGGGTGGCGTAAAAGTCGATCCTGATACAACTGCTGCACACGGAGTTCCAGGTTTATTTGCGGCAGGCGAAGTTGCTGGCGGTATGCATGGTTCAAATCGTCTTGGCGGAAACTCACTATCTGATCTACTTGTCTTTGGTCGTCGCGCCGGTGCAGGTGCAGCCGAGTATGTAAAGAGCCTAAAGGGAAATGAACCATCAGTTTCCGATAAGGAAATTGAGAACGCTCACGAACATATCAACGAACCATTTACCCGCGAAGGCGATGAGAATCCCTATACATTGCATCAAGAATTGCAGAACATAACCCAAGATCTAGTTGGAATTATCCGCACCGAATCAGAATTACGCGATGCAATTAAGAAACTTGAGTCAATTCGCGAGCGAGCTGCCAAAGTAAAGGTTTCGGGCGGTAAAGTATTTA
>JBJSWS010000213.1:0-6368 GCA_046085985.1 Actinomycetales bacterium | reverse complement strand
TTCATCTTGCTTAAACCAAATGGTGATGAAATAAGAAGAGAAAACAGCGCTCAACATAAATAGGTCGCCATGAGCAAAGTTAATTAATTCGATAATTCCATATACAAGTGTGTAGCCAAGCGCGATAAGCGCATAGAGCATTCCGTTGCGTAAACCGAGCACGGCGACTTGAGCGAATTGAGTTGGGGATTCGATGATATTAACTAGAATCCAAGCCGCGAGGATAAGTGATATGACAATCGCACCTACACGTTCGATTCGTTGTCTACGAATCTGACCCGGCGTGCCCTTAAATTTCTGAACTTCTGCGACTTTAGCCAAGAATGACTCCTAAAGTTCTTTACCTATTTGTTTGGATTTCCGCCTGATTTGGTAATCCCCGGAGAGCTTTCGCCATCCGGGGATTAACGCTACTGCTTTATTACTTAACTGTGATCTTCTGAAGGAAGGTTTCTGCACCATTCTTTACGATCAGAATTGTGATGTCCTTAGAAAGGATGTCACCGTTCTTATCGAACTTAAGTGCAGTTCCAACTACAGACTTTTTCGCAGGGATATTTACAGTCTTCATCTTGTTGAAGATGTCCTTGCGAGTTCCGTTTGAACGTGAGATTGCATCAAGAATTACTTGAGCAGCCGCAGCGCCATATACGGAGAATGAGCTGGTTGGAGCTTCTTTGTATTCCTTCTTATATGCCTTCTGGAATGCTTCAGCTACTCCACCCTTCGGGAACTGATCAATTGAAAGACCAGTAAATGAAAGGTATGCACCAGCAGCTTCTGGCAACGCCAAGAAGTCTGGGTAACCGGTGAAGCCATCTGGCATCATGAACTTAACCTTGGTGTTATCGCCTAGGTACTTAACTTTGTCCTTAACGAGCTGTCCACCATTTAGGTCGAAGATACCGCCGACATAAACCATATCTGGCTTAAGTGCTGCAATCTTTGTGAATAGCGCTTCGTAGTTTGGAGCCTTGTCATCCCAACCTTCGCCAGCATCGCCGGAAGATAGAACGTTTAGACCAAGCTTCTTAGCAGCTGAAGTAAATGAACGAGCAACGCCTTGACCGTAAGTCTGGCGATCGTTTAGAACGTAAACGCTCTTAACGCCTTGTGACTTAGCGAACTGTGCTGCTGCATTACCTTGGTTGTCATCGGTTGTTACAACGCGCCAGTAGTTGCGCTTGCCTGTTGGGTAATACTTGTCAGGCTCGCCTGGATCCCAAGCCTTTGTAAGACCAGGGTTTGTGTTCGCGTTTGAAACCATAACCATTGGACCCTTTGGATCCTGGTTCAAAATTGGAACGATGATTTTTGCGCAACCGGAGTTGTATGTACCCATAACTGCAACTTCGTCACGTGATGCAACGTGTGCTTGAGCATTCTTTGCACACTGTGCGTCATCCCATGAACCTTTAGCAGCTGTTGAGTTGTCATACTCACGGAATTTGATGTTGAACTTTCCAGCCTTATTGCCTTGTTGCTTTAGCAAAAGACGGATTGCCTTATTAGTAGATGCGCTCTGATCTGCAGATCCACCTTGCTTAGGTAGATCAGAAGAAATCCAGAGTGTCGTTGCTGACTGCGCGCTTGAGATTAGTCCCAAGCCAAGTGCAGCCGTTGCAATTGCAACGATCGCTACCTTTACAGGATTTTTCTTCATTAAGAGGTATACCTTTCCTAGGGTTATAAGCAAGGGTCACCCCCTGCTTCAGGGCAAACCTTAGGTGTCCATGCCCACTTTTGACTAGACAGGGAGCCCTCTTTTTTCCCCAATCCTCCGCACAATTCAAACTCCCCTGGTAACACTTTTGTTATGAGGTACCTACACGAGCCAAATAGGGTGCTGGCAGACTTTATGTATGGCCGAAGAGCGCGCAGATGTTGTTGTAATCGGCGCCGGCATAGTTGGCGCAATGGCTGCTTTCTTCGCAGCAAAATCTGGATTGAAAACTTTAGTAATTGATCGAGGTGCTGTTGCAAGTGGCACAACTGGTGCTGGTGAAGGAAACATCATGGTTTCGGATAAATCACCGGGACCAGAACTTGAATTAGCTTTAATCTCGCGAGATTTGTGGTTTGAAGTTGGTGAAGAAGTTGGAAATTCATTTGAACTTGTTGCAAAGGGTGGTTTAGCTGTTGCTAGAAATAATCCAACAACACTCTATGAATTTGCAGAATCGCAATCTAGGGCTGGAGTGAAGACGCGCAAGGTTGAAGGAAAAGAGATTCTTGAACTAGAACCACATATGAATCCCAATATTTCCTACGGCGTTCATTATCCGCAAGATGCACAATGTCAACCAATGTTGGCCGCTGCACAGATATTGCGACATGTTCAAGCTGCTGGTCACAAACTAATTTCACATCAAGAGGTTTTAAGAATCAAAGAAGCTAAAGATTCATTGATAATCGAAACTCAAGAACGGATAATAAAGACGAATTTTGTAATTAATGCAGCAGGTACTTGGGCCGGCGAGATTGCTAAGCGGGCTGGTTCGGAATTGCCCATCATGCCGCGCCGTGGATTTATCTTGGTAACAGCGCCACTTCCGCAATACATCAACCATAAAGTCTATGACTCCGACTACGTTGATAATGTGGCCAGTAGCGAGGCCGAACTACAAACTTCGACGGTAATAGAGGGAACCAAAAGCGGAACAATTTTGATTGGCGCAAGTCGTGAGCGAGTCGGATTTGATAGATCCATCAACGTGGCAATCATTAAGAAACTTGCTCGCCAAGCAACATCACTTTTCCCCATTCTTTCAACGGCGCAATTGCTCCGGGTATACAACGGCTTTCGCCCATATTCTCCTGATCATCTACCAGTAATTGGTCCAGATAAAAACCTACCAAGACTTTTTCATTGTGCTGGTCATGAGGGAGCCGGAATTGGACTCTCGGCAGCAAGTGGAAAATTGATTGCCCAGATAATCAATGGTGAGAAAACTTTGGTCGATCCCGCACCTTTTGCACCAGCACGATTCCAGGAATCCCAAGCAAAAACCGGTGTTGCTTAATGTCTCAATTTAATTTCAATGGTCAACCAATTCCCTTTGAAGTAGGCGACTCAATAGCCGCGGCACTTTTGCGCGCCGGAATCTCAGAGTTGCGAACTACAAGATTTCGCGGCGAACCAAGATCGATCTTCTGCGGCATCGGTCACTGCTATGACTGTCTTGTTTCAATCGACGGAGTAATCAATCAGCGCGCCTGCTTAGCCAAGGCGCAACCCAATCTAAATGTTGCTAGCCAAGAAGGTTTAAATGAGTAGCACTTTTTCTAAGTACGTAATTATCGGCGCTGGCCCGGCAGGGCTATCAGCCGCAGCAACCTTTGCAAAGCAAGCGATAAAAGTTTCAGTCATTGATCAATATCAAATACCCGGCGGTCAATATTGGCGCCATAAGTATGGTGAAACTTTTCCGGCCGAAGAATTTGAATTTCTACTTTCGTCACCTTTTGTGGAATGGAACTTAGAAACATCGATCTGGCAGATTGAACAAGAAAAGGGCCACTTCTTACTTCATTTAAGGAGTGCGGGCAAAACGACAGAAATGCGAACTGAAAAAATTCTTGTTGCTACTGGAGCAATTGAACGCTCTATTCCCATTCCGGGCTGGACCTTACCGGGCGTAATAACTGCAGGCGGCTTGCAATCATTGGTGAAAGGTTTTGATACATCCCCCGGTAATTCGATAGTTCTTGGCGGATCTGGGCCATTTCTCTTCCCAGTTGTCGAGTCACTTTTAGATATGAATAATCCTCCGACGATAAAAGGTGTATTTGAATATCGATCCAACTTCAGATGGTGGAGAAATACTTTAGGTCTAATTATTAATCCAGAAAAAGCATTCGCAGCGATTAAATTCTTGCTCTTCCTTAAGCGTCAAAAGATCAGATTTGAAACAGGCGTCAATATTTCCAAAATTGAAGCCACTAATTCTGGACTTACGATTCATCTTGCAAAGAAGAAGGGGTCACAATCGATAATTGAAAACGTTGAAGTTGCTGCTATCTCTTATGGGTTTACTCCGGATCTGACAATTCCAAGTATCTTGAAATTAGAAAGAAAAATTGTCTTTGGTGAAGAATCTGTCAAAGTTGATAGAAACCAACGGGGATCAATTAATGATGTCTGGGCCGCCGGAGAGGTAACTGGCATCGGTGGACATGAGCTAGCAATTTCCGAAGGCAAGATTGCCGCACTGTCGATGCTTGGCAAAAGTCGCTCATCAACTATTTCAAAACTAAATAGATTTCGGCAGAAAGTATTTGCGAGTGGCCTAGCGAAAATTTATGCTCCAAGTAAAGATTGGATGGATTGGAGTACTGAGGATTTCATAATCTGCAGATGTGAAGAGGTAAAAAAGTCAGAGATCATTGATTCGTTTGAGAAACTCGGAGCAGATTCTGCACGTACTTCAAAGTTATTCACTCGGGCAGGTATGGGGATGTGTCAAGGGCGGATCTGCCACCGAAACGTTTCAGATCTTGCGCAACGTTTTTCCGATAAAAAAACTGGCATCTCTCCGGTTTCACGTCCCGTTGGCGGGGCGGTTACTTTGGGTGAACTTTCCGACTAACATCTAGCACTATGAAACCATGGCAAGGAATTCTCACCGCAACCGCAACTCCATTTAAGAACGCTTTAACAATAGATTTTGATAATTATGCCGAGCACGTAGCTTGGCTCGCCTCGTTTGGTCATCTTGGTGTTATTCCCAACGGATCACTCGGTGAATACCAAGTTTTAACTGCGCAAGAGCGTTCGCAAATGGTGACTACTGCAATTGCCGCAGCGCCAAAAGGTTTTCACGTCGTTCCTGGAGTCGCCGCTTACGGAGCCAGAGAGGCGCGCGAATGGGCAGAGCAAGCTGCATCTGCCGGCGCAAGTGCAGTAATGCTTTTGCCGCCAACTTCTTATCGTGCAAATGATGATGAAGTAATTGCACATTACAAAGAGGTTGCCAAGGTTGGAATTCCAATAATTGCATATAACAATCCGTTTGATACCAAAGTTGATTTAACTCCAACGCTGGTAGGTCGAATCGCTGACGAAGTTCCAGAAGTAGTAGCTATTAAAGAGTTCTCTGGCGATGTAAGAAGAGTCTGGCAAATACATTCGTACGCTCCACGAATTGAAGTAATGGTTGGTGCCGATGATGTTCTGTTAGAACTTGCAACTGGTGGCGTTACTGGCTGGATTGCTGGCTTTACAAATGCACTTCCCAGAGAGTCGAAGATTGTTTATGACTTGGCGTTGGCCGGTGACTTCGTAAAAGCTCGACCGCTTTATGCTGCGCTTCACGATCTATTCCATTGGGATAGCCAGAAAGAGTTCATTCAAGCCATTAAAGCAACAATGGAATTCGAGGGTAGATACGGTGGCCCAACCCGCCTTCCTAGGTTGCCGTTGCCAAAATCTGATCAAGAGAAACTACATAAGCAGTATTTGAAGTTCAAAGCTAACTTCAACGCCTAATGAACAAATTACTTCGGAATATAAAGACGGTAGAAAGCCATACCGAAGGCATGCCCACGCGTGTCGTAATCGATGGTTACGGAGAGATTCCAGGCGCAACAATGTTTGAGAAGCGCCTAAATTTCATGGCCAACGATGATGCATTTCGCAAATGGCTAATGTTCGAACCTCGTGGACATTCGGCGATGAGTGGCGCGATCTTGCAAAAGCCAACTAGAAGCGATGCGGACTGGGGTGTTGTTTATATTGAAGTTTCCGGATGTTTGCCAATGTGCGGCCACGGAACAATCGGCGTAGCTACAGTTCTAGTTGAGAAGAAATTAGTTCCTGTTAAGGAACCAATTACAACGATAAAACTTGATACACCTGCAGGATTGGTTGTAGTTGATGTTCAGGTCGCAGACGGTAAAGCCAAAAATGTAACTATTACAAATGTTCCTTCATTCTTGTTGGCGAAAGACCAAGAGGTTGAAGTTAAGGATTTTGGTAAATTGAAGTATGACATTGCGTATGGTGGAAATTTCTATGCCATTGTCCCTATCGAGCGAGTTGGAATTGACTTTAAGCGAGAAAACGGAGCTAAGTTTCTTGATCTTGGTTTACGAATCAGCGATGCTATCAACGAGCAGAATCGACCGGTTCATCCTGAAAATAAAGATATTGCTATCTGTCATCACGTCGACTTCATTACACCAGGAAACAATCCGCTTCATTGGAAAAATGCGATGGCTATCCATCCTGGCTGGTTTGATCGCTCCCCATGTGGCACCGGAACCAGTGCACGACTTGCCCAGATGCATGCCTTGGGTCAATTTTCAGATGATGATGTCTTAGTGAACGAGTCTTGGATCGGATCAATCTTTGAAGGAAGAGTAAAAGA
>JBJSWS010000212.1:0-4418 GCA_046085985.1 Actinomycetales bacterium | reverse complement strand
AGTCTCCATCTTTTCTTCATTTCTGATCTTTATGGATTGAGCAAAGTTGTAATCAGAGAGATGACGGAAGGTTTGAATTAACATCAACGCCATCGCTGGGATCCATAAATTATCGCCCGATTTAGCAGCGCCATACGCCAGGCCTAAATAGACCAAGTACTCCTTAACTCGATCCGTAACTGCATCGAGCCAAGCGCCAAGTTTTGAAAATTTTCTGGTGTATCTAGCAAGTTCGCCATCAACGCAATCCACAATAATGCTTACTTGTAACAAAATCGCGCCAAGAAGAGTATGAAGAAATTCGCCGCGAGAGAATGAATATGCAGAATAGAGTCCAATTAGAAAGGAGAGTGTGGTTACCTGATTTGGTGTTGCCCCAACTCTGACGGCAACCCAAGTTAAGATTTTTGAAAACTTACGCAGGACAAAGACAGAGAAAAAGCCGTCATTGGCCCGATTAGCCATACTTAAGCGCAGTCTCTCGATATTTAAACCTGCAATTTCTTTCCTTACAGATTCACGCTGATTGGCATCATCACTTCTTGAATATGGTGCACTCCAAATATCTACTCCATCAACTCTAACTGTTGCTCGAACTAATGCCACCAAGACAAGGTCAAGGGCATTTCCTTCTGCTTTAAATCCATCAGCTTCACTGAGAGCTTTTAATATTTCTTCCCGTTGATTTTGGGAGAGTCGCATTGCTCCTACAAAATCACGATTGCCAATAGTCACCTTATGGCTACTTGAAGACGCGCTTGCGATTCGATTTGCACGAACCAAAGTATTTCCATTTTTTTGAACCGCAACTAATGCGGCGCTAGAACTTCTCGGGTAATCCGTTAGCAATTCCAGGTGGGGATCTGCAATTACAGTTCGCTCATCTAGAAGTAATAAATCTTGACTTGATCCTTCGAATTCCTTTATTACATCTTGAATTAAAGTCTTTTCACTGACAATTAGTGAAGGGAGTGCATTACTCATTTAGAGTAGTATAAATCTATGGCCATCCAAGTTGTGATTCTCGCTGCTGGAATGGGTACACGTCTAGGTAAACCGTGGCCGAAACCACTTACTCCACTTGCTGATGGTCGTTCAATACTTCAACAGCAGATTGAAAATGTCCGCTCAGTTTTTGGCCAGTCGGTACGCATATCTATTGTTGTCGGCTTCAAGTTAGAAATGATTATGGAAGCTCAACCTGATGTTTCATTTGTCTACAACGAGGCTTACGATCAAACAAACACATCTAAGAGTTTGCTGAAAGCGCTCCGAGTCTCGCATGAGAGCGGCGTCCTATGGCTAAACGGCGATGTAGTTTTTGACAAAAAAGTTCTTGAACGCATCTCTGATCGCATAAAAAACGAAAAGTCATTTGTCTGCGTGAATACCGCCACAGTTAGTGAAGAAGAAGTGAAATACACCGTTAATGAAAAGGGCAATATCAACGCACTTTCCAAGCAAGTACAGAACGCACTTGGTGAGGCTGTCGGTATAAATTTCATATCTAATAAAGACAAGTCACATGTCATTGAACAGCTCGATGCTTGTGCTGATAATGATTACTTTGAACGCGGCCTCGAACTTGCCATTGAAAAATATGGCATAGCTATTGAACCTGTTGATATCTCAGATTTATTTGCTGTTGAAGTTGATTTTCAAGCTGACTTAGATCGCGCAAATTCAAACTTCAATTAAGCTCGATGCTCTTTACCTTCTTTATGCGTAGTCTCTAGAATTTCTTTTGCGGCATCTGCATTCATTAAGAAAATAAATATCCCAATTATTAAGTCTGGCCAGATGCTTGGATATCTCAAAGTCACTAAACCTGCACCGATGATTAGTACGTTAGCCATTGCATCATTGCGCGCTGAATAATAAGCAGCTGTTACCAATCCACCTTCTTCTTTACGATGCCGTGCGATTAAGAAAGCGCAAGTTGTATTAACTATTAAGGCGCCAAATCCAACGACGCCCATGCCTCGACCTTCTGGAACTTCTGGGCTAAGAAATTGGTGGATTGCATTCCATAAGAAAGCAATTCCTGGCACTAAAAGTAAGAGCGCAAGTGCGTAGCTTGTATATTTTCGCTTCTTAAGGCTCCAACCAATAGCAAGAGCAATCAAAATGTTGACCGATGCATCTTCTAGAAAATCCACGCTGTCGCCGATCAACGCGACCGAGCTATAGAGCTGTCCGTAGTAATACTCCACTGAGAAATAGATCAGATTAAGCGTTGCAACGACAAGAACAGTCTTACGTAAGTTCAAGGTAGTTAGTTAATTGACGCCAAGAAACGCGCCAGCAATAAGTAGGCCGACCCAAAGCAAATGGAATATCGGCATAAAGTTGCTTATTGTTGTTAATGATTCCTTCTGCGCCAAATCTTCGGTATTTGCTGATTTGAAACGAAGCAATTCTTGAATAATGCCAGAAAGAATTAAGGTCGTACCGAACCATGCAACCATGCAATATGGGCAAAGAGCTCCGATTTCAAATGTCGTTTGGTAAGCAAGCCAATGTGAAAATAGAACTCCGCTCAAAGTTCCAACAAAAGCAATTTGCCAGAACCATTTTGGAAATTGAACTTCAGCAAGCAAAGCAACGCCAATTGCAATAAATATTGCAAAAGCTCCAATACCAATCAATGCGTTAGGAAAACCAAACACCTCTGCTTGTTTGGAGAGCATTACGCTCTTGCAATTTAGAGTCTCCGATATGTTGCAAGAGGGTATGTATCCCGAATCTTTCAAGACTTGAATCTTGTCTACGGTTAGGACGAACGAGGCTACAAAACCAGTTATTGAACCAATTAGCATCACAATACTTGTGGCTCTGCGAGTCGCTAGAGAATTCATAATTCCTCAATTCTATTGGTCTACTTGCGCGCCCGGAGGGACTCGAACCCCCAACCCTCAGATCCGAAGTCTGATGCTCTATCCATTGAGCTACGGGCGCCGAAACTTCCCGAAGTCTAGTCCCAGATTCTTTTGACCCAAACATGACAGAGTTTTGCTGTTTTACTGCTTACGAGAAAACCCTCTAAGTAAATGGTGCTCAACTAAGTACCGCAGCCGGAGAGAGCTTAGGAGTTCAAGTGAATGGCACAACTATTACTCTGATTGATAAGTCAGATACAAATAAAAATGCCGTCTTTGTGTTAAGTAAAGTCGATATAAACCAAGGTAATACTCAGGTGGCACATGGAATTAACCAAGTGCTTCTTCCAACTCTTTAATCGAAAGTAAGTAGAAAAGCCCTCGCATCACGCGGGGGCTTTTCTTATATAGACCCCACCTTCCGAATTAGATACGCTAACGACAACACGCCTGGGAGGTGAGATGAAGCGAATATCTGCTCTTACTCTCAGCCTAATTCTCGGGCTCGGAACCGTCTCTTGTTCTTCCAGCAATGATGCGGCGGATGCGTGTAATGAACTTGGGGTGCTTATAAATTCTCTTGATCAAAACCAGCTAGAAACTCTAAGTGAATTTCATGAAACAGTAGATGCAATTCTTATCCATGCTCGAAATGCAGCAAAGGGCGATGCGCAGTACGCTCAATTAGCAAATAAAATCCAATCATTCGCAAGTCTCTGGTACGCAAAAGCTGGAAACACGGTACCTACTATTGAAGAAGTAAATCCGCTAAAAACACTTTCCAACACTTACTGCAACACCAACTATTCCTCTTAAATAGAAGATTCGAAACTTTTAGTTTTCAATGTTGTGATTTCTGTAAGCATTTTAGTTTTTGGGTGAGCGCTCTGCTAAGTACATCGCAGAGAGTAGAACGGGCCCAGACATGACCAGGATTAATGAGATGTTGAGAGCAGCGGGCCATTGCACAAATGGATGTCCGAATGCTTCAAAAACTGAGAATCTAACGATCCAACTTGGCCAATTCAAATAGGGGGCCATGAAGCCAATTAGCCAGGCTGCACCAACATATATTGAAATAAAGTGAGTTGGATTCTTGCCTCGGAGGATTGCTACAAGTAAGGCATTTATTGCACTAAAGGCAAGAACGAAAAGAATAGACATTACAAAAACTCTAAAGACGGCAAACATATTTATCTCAACATCTTGTAATACTCCACCAACCACGGTCGTCGCAGTAGAAAATACAATTATTAATAGAGCTCCTAAAAACGTAGCAACTACTCGTCTTAAAATTAGGCCACTCCAAGTTATTGGGGTAGACAATAAAAGTTGAACTCGTCCTTGGTTTAAGTCGCTTGTCCATTTTGAACTTTGAGTAATAACAAAGGCTGCTAAGAATGGAGGAAGTACCTCAAAAACTAAAGCTAAATATTGCTCCTCTGGCGAATTCCCAAAACCATAACTTGAGAATTGATCAAGAAAGGCAAATTCTTTCCATATGCCAACAATTCCATTTAACATCGAAATAAATACACC
>JBJSWS010000211.1:0-17431 GCA_046085985.1 Actinomycetales bacterium | reverse complement strand
GTCTTCTTGATAATCGGCAATGGGTAGCTTGGTTATTTGGTAGCCATTTGATTGTGAGATCGCTAGAAGTGATCTGGTAATTGATTTTGCAACTGGATGATTACTTTCGCGCACCACGCTAAAGATTGCAGAGAGCGCAATCTCCTCTGTCATGCCGAGCTTTCCAGGTATTTGAATTACCTTTTTAAGTAATTGCATTTCGCCAGATGTGAGAGTTCCAGTTTTATCAAGTATTGCTAAGTCCACTTTTGGCGCCTGTTCTAAGACAGAGGCTCTACGTAAAACCACTCCTTGATTAGCGCCACGACCGGTTGCAACCAATAAGGCGACCGGAGTTGCCAGTCCTAAGGCACAAGGACAAGCGATGATTAATACAGCGACGGCAGCAGAGATAGATTTACTAACGGAATTATCTAAATAAAGCCAACTGGCTAAAGTGCCGGCGCTTAAGAGAATAACTAATGGAACGAAGTAATTGCTAATTCGATCAGCTAAGCGTTGAATCGGAGCCTTCTCGCTCTGCGCGGTCAGAACCATTTTTGTAATTCGAGCAAGTTCGGTATCAGCGCCAACTCGTTTTGCTTCAATTATCAAACGACCAGTTAAATTTATCGCACCTGCAATAACCTTAGAGCCGGGTGATACTTCAATAGCAATTGATTCGCCGGTAAGAAGTGAGTTATCTACTGAGCTCGAACCTTCAATGACTAAACCATCGGTGGGAAATCTTTCACTTGCTCTGACAATGCATAAATCGCCAACCATTAAATTCTCAATCGGGGCGGTAACTTCTTCGCTGCCACGCAGAATTATTACTTCCTTTGGGTTTAACGAGAGTAACTTTGAGAGTGCCGAACCAGCCCGACGTTTTGCCAGTGATTCTAAATATCTGCCGAAAATTATGAGGGTAACTACCGAAGCTCCAACTTCGGTGTAAATCTCACCTGCGCCAGTGGAATTCGCATAAATGGACCAACCGAATGCCGTAATTGATCCAAGCGAAATTAAGTTATCCATCGTTGGGTGGAAGAAATTACGTAACGCAGCTCGATGAATCGGCCAAGCAATTATTAGAACCACTGGAGCAGTCAGTGCAATTGCTGCCCAACCAGATGGTGAATAAAGCGGTAGTGGTAAACCAAACTCATTGAGGTACTTGATGATTAAATTATCAATCTCCTCATGCAATCCGTGGAACATTGAAATTGCAATGACTGGAATCGTTAGCAAAACCGACAGGAATACCCGCCAACCCATCCTGCGCGAATTGGAAAAGCTCTCATTTGCATCCACGCGAAGTTTTGCAGCATAGCCTGCGTTCTTTACTGCTGCTATTAATATTTTTGGCGAAGTTCCGGCTGGAACTAAAACATGGGCGCTCTCTGTTGCCAGATTGACAGTTGCTTTTGCGCCAGGAACTTTGTTGAGAGAACGTTCGATTGTTCCAACGCAAGAGGAGCAGGTCATTCCTGATATAGAAAGATCAATCTGCTCTAGATTTGCCACCTTCTAACCTTATTACTTCTCTAATTGGTTCGCCGTTGTTTTGCGTTTTGCGATGCGCGCCTAAATTTTTAGAGTGAAATGGCTTGTAAAAAGCTCTTAAGGAGTTCTTTATTGGCAGAGACGCCACTCTTTCCGAATGGGCCTGGCTTTCCATCAAGATCCGTAAATTGACCTCCGGCCTCTTCAATAATTATCACAAGTGGCGCCATATCCCAGAGGGCTAATCTTGGTTCGGCTGCGATATCAACGGCGCCTTCCGCAACCAACATGTGTGACCAAAAATCACCAATTCCTCGAACTCGCCAGACTTCATCTAAGAAATTTAAATACTTAGATTTACGTTCACCCCAATCTGCAAGATCAGAGAATGAAATAGAAGCATCAGCAAATTTTGAGACTTTTGAAACGTGAATTTGTACAGCTGGCCCACCATTAACTTCAGTAAATGCTCCAAAACCAAGGGCTGCATACCAACGACGAAATAGCGCTGGAGCGCTGACAATTCCAGCGATTACCTTCTCGTTTCCAGAGTTATCTTTATGAATTAAACCAATTAGCGTTGCCCAGATAGGTACACCCCGGAGAAAATTCTTTGTACCGTCGATTGGATCTATCACCCAATATCGAGTGTTGTTACCTATCTGCCCAGGGCTACCAAACTCTTCACCAACAATCTGATCTTCTGGAAAGACTTCAGCAATTTTCGATCTGATTGCCGATTCAACTTTTTTATCAGCATCAGTTACTGGAGTTAAATCAGGTTTAGTTTCTATCAATAGATCTTGAGCGTGGTAACGATCTAGAGCAATTTCATCGGCAATATCTGAGAGCTCCTTGAGCAGAGCAAGATCCTTTGTCAGATTTCCTGGATACATATTCATAATCTATTCAATATTCTGCAAAATAGTTGATTCTGTCGAAAAAGCGGCGTTAATCAATCCGAAGCTGCCGCAAGAATTCTTCGCAGGCCATTGATTCGAAGAGCGGTTGGACTTCCTGCCGGAACAGAATTTAAGGCGCATTCACTCTCGTTATGGGAACAGTTCTTTGGACATCGTTCTATGAGTTCGGCCAATTCGCCAAATGAAGAAATTATTCGGGAGCGATCTATATGTTCTAAGCCAAAAGATCTAACTCCTGGAGTATCAATAATCCAACCGCCGCCGGGCAGCTCCAATGCGTATGCGCTCGAAGAAGTGTGTCGTCCGCGACCAGTCGCAAGATTTACATCACCGGTTTCCCGGGCATTATTTTGTAGCAATGCATTAACAAGAGTTGATTTACCGACACCGCTGTGGCCAATCAATACAGATTTCTTTCCTTGAAGGGCGCCTAATAAGTTGGGAGGAATCAAATCGTTTTTAGAATTTTCTCTTAACTCACGAGGAAGCGAACTCTTAAAAGATTTAATTTCAAGGGCTTTGTATGCTTCCAGAAAATCTTCTGGATTAGCTAAATCTGATTTTGTGATAACCAAAATAGGCGTGATTCCCTGATCAAAGGCAACCGCCAAACAGCGATCAACAAAACCATGTCTTGGCTCTGGGTTTGCAGCAGCAACAACTATTACAAGCTGATCAACATTTGCCGCGACAAACTTCTCTTGAGCGCCAATGTCATCAACTGTTCTAGATAGTGAATTAGATCGGGGAAGAACCTCAACAATCCGAGCCAGCGTTCCTTCTGCGCCGCTGATATCGCCATCTAACCGGACTAAATCGCCAACAACTACAGAGTTCTTTCCAAGTTCGCGAGCTTTCATCGCGATAACTTCCCGGCCAGATTCCAGCCCACCAGATTCCAGTCCGTCAGATTCCAGCCCGCCAGATTCCAGCCCGTCAGATTCCAAAATGGTTCGACTACGACCACGATCAACGGTAATTACAAAACCTATCGCAAGCTTTGAATAATCGGGACGATCTTTACTTCTTCTTGGCTTTGATTTTGGCGCCCGTATGCGAACATCACTTTCATCAAATGAATTGTGGTTTCGATTCTTTGCCAACTACATCACCCGAGTAATTCTCGCCAGAGGCCAACAAAATCTGGAAGAGTTTTTCTAGTGGTTTCGATATTTTCAACTTCGATATCTGGAATAGCAAGTCCGATGACTGCCCCAGCAGTTGCTAAACGATGATCTTCATAAGTGTGAAAGATTCCACCATGGAGTTTTGCCGGATAAATTTCTAAGTAATTTTCACCTTCAACCACTTTACTGCCAAGATTAGTTAATTCACGATTGAGTGCTGCCAATCTATCTGTTTCATGTAAACGTAAATGACCAATGCCACTTAACTTTGATGGTGTATCGGCAAGCGCAGCCACTGCTGCAATAACTGGAGTTAGCTCACCTTCATTAGAGAGGTTGATATCAATTCCAGAGATTTTCCCACTGCCGGTAACTGATAATCCATCTGCTACAAACTCAATCTTTGCCCCCATCTTGCTAAATATTTCGCGGAGTCGATCACCCGGCTGAGTGGTTTTCTTTGGCCAATCCTTAATCACGACAGTTCCACCACAGATCATTGGCGCTGCCATAAAAGGTGCAGCGTTAGATAAATCTGGTTCGATAATTAAATCTTGACCGGTTAGGCGACCCGATATCTCCCAAGAGTCTGCAGAATTAACCGTTGCACCGAATTGCTCCAACATAGCGATTGTCATTTCGATATGAGGCAACGAAGGAAGCGTCGATCCGATATTTCTTATCGTTAATCCATCTTGTAATTTTGGTGCAACAAGCATTAATGCACTTAGGAATTGACTTGACTTACTGGTATCGACGCTTACTTCGCGACCATTTAGTTTGCCATTTCCATTAATCGTAAGCGGCAATGAATATCTACCCTTGTGATCAATCGATGCACCGAGATCTTCCAAGGCTTTAATAAGAGGCGCGATAGGTCTTTCGTGTGATCGAGGATCTCCATCAAAGTGGACTAACCCATTTGTCAAAGCGGCGATTGGAAGAAGAAAGCGCATCACAGTTCCGGCATTTCCAACATCAATATTTGCCGGCCCAAATAGCGGAGCCGGAGTAACTTGAATATCGCGCGATTGATTCTCTTCGATTATCTCTATTTTTATGCCAAGTGCCTGTAAGCCCCGAATCATCAATTCGGTATCTCTGGAATGTAACGGTTGTCGTAACCTTGAAGGTGAATCAGCAATTGCCGCCAGAATTAGCGCTCGATTTGTAACGGATTTCGAACCGGGAATTGTTAAGGTCGCAAGAATTGGCGCAGCATCTCGATAGGGGGCGCTCCAATTTGTCATCGCCTAATTCTAGCGGTTGGTAACAATTGCAGTAATTGACCTAGATTATGCCGATGTGCGGTAGATACGCGTTATCGGCAATGGTTGCAGAAATTGCTGAAGAATTTACAACTGTAGGTGTGCCAGAACGGACTCTGCCAGTTAATTGGAATATAAAGCCAACGGAAGATATCTACATTATTAAGAGCTCAGATGAGCAACGAAAGATTGATGTTGTTAGTTGGGGATTAATCGCACCTTGGGCGCAAGATGGTGAAGCTGCGCTGCGATCGCAATCGCAAGCGATAAATGCACGTTCTGAATCAGTTGCGGAGAAGCCAACTTTTCGAAGCGCATTTCGAAAAAATCGTTGCTTAATACCTGCTTCTGGTTACTATGAATGGGCAACCGAGTTGGGTAGTTTCAAGAGTAAACAGCCCGTATATATTTCTCGAAAAGATTCTCACCTCCTTGGCTTTGCGGGAATTTTCAGTAGCTGGGTCTCGCCAGAAGGCGTAATTCGAAAGAGCGCAGCAATTATTACTTGTGATGCGCAAGGCGAACTAGCGAGAATTCATAATCGCATGCCGGTTTTTCTACCGAGAAGCGATTGGGATACTTGGCTAAATCCGGATGTCACAAATCAAGATAAATTACTTGAATTAATTAGAGCTCGGGAAGATGACAAGCAACTGCAATTCTGGCCGGTCAGGCCGCTAGTCAATTCAATTCGAAATAATGGCGCTGAGTTGATTGAGCCGATTGAGTTAGGCGAGCCTGAGACCCTATTTTGAAATCTATTTAGCCTTAAGCCAGTGGCCAAGATAAACTTCATTTGTGAGCGACCAAACGAATTCTGAAGATTCGCAGAGCAACTCATCAGGTGCGTTGGTTCGCATAGATAGAGAGAAAGAATCGGCTGCCGAACGCGCTAAGCGATTTGAAAAAGATGCGCTTCAATACATGAACCAGCTTTATGCTGCCGCCCTTCGATATACCCGCAATCCAGATGATGCACAAGATTTAGTACAAGATACTTATGCAAAGGCATATACCTCGTTCCATCAATTTGAACCAGGAACTAATTTGAAAGCCTGGCTCTATCGAGTTCTAACAACTACCTTTATTAATACTTATCGAAAAGGACAACGTCGCCCGCAAACTTCAGATTCTGAAGTTGAAGATTGGCAATTAGCAGATGCTGCATCACATACCAGTGATCAAGGAAAGTCTGCAGAGGACGTGGCTTTGGAAAATCTTCCTGATAGCGATATCAAGCGAGCTTTGCTCGAGATTCCGGAGGAGTTTCGGATTGCGGTCTATTTAGCCGATGTTGAAGGTTTCTCGTATAAGGAGATTGCTGAAATTGTGGGAGTTCCGACTGGAACCATCATGTCTCGCCTCCATCGGGGAAGAAAACAGCTCCGCGAGAAGTTAACCGAGTATGCACGTGAGCTTGGATATGTGAAGGGGGGTTCATCATGAGTTCTATGCCCTGCCAGCTTTGTCAAGAATGGCTAGTCCCATTTATTGATAATCAAATTGAAGACTCTGCAGTTTTTAATGAGATTGCCTACCACCTTCAAGATTGCGATGAATGCCGAACTCAACTCGAGTTAGAACGCCGTACCATCGATGTGATGCGGGCGCTATTGGCACGAACCTGTTGCGAAACAGCTCCAGAAACATTACAAGAACGAATTGCACATCAGTTACACCTAATTCAATTGCAGCAAATGGCAGGTTACTCACAGACCGAAATAATTACTCAGTATCGTAGAACTGAGATAACTATCGATGGCCAAACTCAAATTGAGATTGAGACCTCGCACGAGATTAGGCGCGATTTCCCTCTTGAATAATGGCAGCTTCATGTTGCTTTACTGCTGCAATAACTCGATAAGTAATTGGTAAGAGAATTACTTCATACATAGTTTTATAGAGATATCCGGTAGCAAGATAATTTAGGAACTCACTTAGATTTAATCTGCCGAGTGATGCAACAAGGGTAAATACAAAGGTATCAACTAACTCACCAACTACTGTCGAACCAATTAGGCGGGCCCAGAGTTTGTTTCCTTTTGTCTTCTGCTTTATCCAGACCAGTGTCCAAGAATTTGATAATTGACCACATAAGAATGCAAGGACGCTGGCAGCAACAATCTGCGGAACAAAGCCGAGGATAGATTCAAAAGCTCCTTGATTTTCCCAGCCAGCTGCAGCAGGGGAGATCTGTACCAACCAGAAAGTTAGCCCGGCAAGAATTCCAATTCCGAAGCCAGTGAAAATAATTCTTCGAGCTGCTTTAAATCCGTAAACCTCAGTTAATACATCGCCCAAGATATATGTCAGTGGAAATAGAAATGCACCACCATCGGTCTTAATGGGACCAAAATCTATAAATTTGGTTGCTCCAATATTTGAGATTAAGAGAAGCGAGCAGAAGATCGCTGCAATCAAGGGGTAGAAGCTGCGGAGTTGGTAATCGGTGACTTGCCCGGAGTTTTTTACTGAACTCATTCCGGTAAAGATACCCGAGAAATGCGGGAATACCGGTTAGATTAAACCTGATGCAATTAGAAAATTTGATTGGCGCAGTCGGGATATCACAGATGGTGGTACGTCCCGGCGATACGGCGTTGGCACATGGCAGCGGCGATATGGCGATTCTCTCTACGAGTTTCTTAATTACTTTAATGGAAAGTGCATGTAACTCTGCAATTGCCGAAAATTTAGAAAATGGCGAATCAACTGTTACATCAATGATTCAGTTAGAAGTTAATAATCCAGTAGGAATCGGTTCTGAAATTCAAGGTGCAGCCACTTGTACAAATATGGCGGAAGGTGTTTTGCAATTTGCTTTTGAAATTCATGACGGTGACCGCTTGGTAGCGGCAGGAAATGTCTCGCGCAAATTAGTGGATCGAGTTACTTACTTGGCAAAGAGTGCGGCGCTTGCCATGATGTCACAACAAGCGCCGAGAGATTAGTTAACCTTTATTACTTCTTTGTTGCCCAGAAGATTTCTGCAATCTCATCAATCTTGGAAATCAATTTCTCTGCAACGGCAACATCATTTGTACCTTTTGTTCCAGCTGCACCGGCTAACTTTGTGGCCTCATTAAATAGACCATGAAGTTGCGGATGGGCTTCAAAATGATTTGGCTTAAAGTAATCAGTCCATAGGACCCAGAGATGCTCTTTGACCATATTGGAACGCTCTTCTTTGATGGCAACAGCGCGAGCTTTGAAATCTACATCGCTGGAAGCAGCGTATTTCTCCATACATGCCTTTACCGATTGAGCTTCAATCTTTGCTTGCGCAGGATCGTAAACACCACATGGAAGATCGCAGTGTGCGTGGAGAGTTAACATTTCATCCTCGTTTCGATAAATATTTAATTTCGATAATGACTCAAATAGTAGCCATGGGCGCCATTTGAAGTTCTGGTGAAAGAGTACCGCCCCAAGCAAGGGTCCGCTTCTCGAGTATCGGAAGGGCCATAAACTTAAATAAGCCAAGCGATTTATAACGGCCGGTTCTCTCCTTAGAATTTGATGATGAATCTAAGGAGGTTTTGGCCGATTCGATTGGCGAGAATTAGCGGAGAATCAATGGCTCCTACATATAAATCGGGGGAGTTAGTTTTGGTTCGACTATTTAGAAAGTCAACGCCCAATATTTCACTGGATGAAGTAGTTCTGATTGAGCGAGAAATGATGCCCGGGATATTTTTTATAAAGCGCGTAACCAAGATTCAAGGCGATTCTTATTGGGTTGCAGGAGATAACGCAGATCCGGAGATTCAGAGTCGAATGAATGATTCGCGAACCTGGGGTCTTATTACTAAGGATGAAATTAAAGGGCGGTTATTCTTTTCGCGAAAGATTAAGAAAACAGAAAACTAGTTTGCTTCAAGAATAAAACAGACAAGATTAACTATTAAAGACTTCTGCTACTAGCGCTTTCTGTTCTTCCTCATGAACGTGGACACTGCCAGTTGCTGGGCTAGCTGCAGCGCGTCGAGAAATTCTAATTACTTCTCTGCCATTTAATTGGTTTCCAATTTCTTCACGGATTGTTGCGGAGACAACTGGCCATGGGCCTTGATTTGCTGGTTCGTCCTGTACCCAGAGAATTTTTGCATTTGCAAAACGTTTGATCTCTTCGAGTATTTCACCGGTTGGTAATGGATAAAGTTGCTCGACTCTGGCAATTGCTGTCTTCTTATCTCCTAAACGAGCGCGCTCTGCCAATAGCTCCCAATAAATCTTGCCGCTGCAAAGTACGAGACGCTCTGCAGAGTTTGAAATCTCGGATGAACTTTCGCTAATAAATGGTTCGAAGTTTCCAGATGTGAAATCTGAAAGCTTGGAAGCCGCTGCTTTTAGGCGAAGCATCGATTTAGGTTCGAAGACAATTAATGGTTTACGTGCTGGATTCTTCATCTGCCAACGTAGAAGGTGGAAGAAAGATGCCGCTGATGATGGTTGGGCAACGGTCATATTATTTTCTGCACAGAGAGTTAAGAATCTTTCAATTCGTCCAGATGAATGATCTGGGCCCTGTCCTTCATAGCCATGAGGAAGCAAGAGAACTAAGGATGAACGCTCGCCCCATTTCTGTAATGAAGAAGATATGAACTCGTCAATCACAGTTTGTGCGCCATTAGCAAAATCTCCGAACTGACCTTCCCATAGAACAAGTGCATTTTCTCGCTCTAGTGAATAGCCATATTCAAATCCCATCGCTGCATATTCAGAGAGGAGTGAATCAACAACGAAGAACTGGTGATTGAATTGATCTTCATCGGCACCGCCCGCAAGCAACGCCCGAAGCGGAATCCATTCACTGCCATCGTTATGGTCGCGAATCAGAGCGTGACGATTAGAGAAAGTTCCGCGGCCGACATCTTGACCGGCAATTCGAACTGGATGACCTTCAAGGAGTAAAGATCCAAAGGCAAGCATCTCGCCGCCCGACCAATCGATTGTTCCGTCGTCAAGCATTGAGACGCGGCGCTGCAATTGGGGTAGCAGTTTTGGATGAACTTTGAAATTTTCCGGAATTGCAATTTGAGTTGCTGCAATCTTTCGCGCCATCTCTTCTGAAATCGCAGTCACAGTCTTTCGTGGATCTGCTTCGACTAGACGATCAAATTCTGGCTTCTCAGGCATCTTGTCATGAACTGAGGCAAAGATTCCTTCAAGTTGTGTCTGGAATTCCTTTGCAATTGCATCAGCTTCTTCTTGGGTGATATCGCCACGTCCGACGAGCGCTTCGGCATAGAGAACTCGAGTTGTTCGCTTGCTATCAATCATCTTGTACATACGTGGCTGAGTGAAACTTGGTTCATCACCTTCATTGTGACCGCGACGACGGTAACAAACCATGTCGATGATTACATCTTTATTGAAAGTTTGACGATACTCGAATGCAACGCGAGCAACACGGACACATGCTTCTGGATCATCGCCATTTACATGGAAAACCGGGGCCTGAATCATCTTTGCAACATCAGTTGAATATCGAGAAGAGCGGGCAGATTCTGGCGAAGTTGTGAAACCAACTTGATTATTAATAACAACATGAATCGTGCCACCGGTCTTATAACCGCGTAATTGCGACATATTTAAAGTTTCAGCAACGACACCTTGTCCGGCAAATGCGGCATCACCATGAATTAATACTGGAAGAATCGAGAAGGCATTTTTAATATTCTTCTTATCTTGCTTTGCACGAACAATTCCCTCAAGAACTGGGTTTACTGCTTCTAGGTGCGATGGATTCGCGGCGAGATAAATCTTGGTTTTCTCGCCTCCCTCAGAGACAAAATCACCATAAGTTCCGAGGTGATACTTAACATCGCCTGAGCCTTGGACTGAATTCTCTTGGTAGTGACCTTCAAATTCTTGGAATATCTGTCCATAAGATTTTCCAGCAACATTTGCCAAGACGTTTAATCGACCACGGTGTGGCATTCCAATACAAACTTCATCTAAGGAAGCCTTAGCGGCATATCGAGCAATTGTGTCGAGAAGCGGAATTACTGATTCGCCACCTTCAAGTGAGAATCGCTTTTGACCGACGAACTTAGTATGTAAGAAAGTTTCAAATGCCTCTGCAGAATTTAGTTTACGGAGAATTCGCAACTGCTCTTCACGCTGGAAGAATGGTGCGCCAACTTCAATTTGGTCTTGAATCCACTTTCGCTCCTCTGGCGATTCGATATACATATATTCGACACCGATAGAACGGCAGTAAGAATCACGGAGCGTTCCCAAAATATTGCGCAGTTTTGCAGAGGAACGTCCACCGAAACCGCCGGTCGCGAACTCTCGATCAAGATCCCACAAAGTTAAACCATGAGTTACAACATCTAAATCTGGATGCATTCGTTGTTGATATTCCAACGGATCAATATCAGCCATCAAATGGCCAAATGTTCGATAGGAATTTATGAGTTGTTGAACACGTGCCGCTTTATTTACTTGTGATTCGCTCTCAAATTGCATATCAACGTGCCAACGGATTGGAACATATGGAATTCGTAGCGCTGCAAAAATTTCATCATAGAAACCATCATTGCCGAGCAAGATTTCGTGAATTCTCCGTAGGAAATCGCCAGATTGCGCGCCTTGAATTACGCGATGATCATAAGTAGAAGTGAGAGTTACTACTTTTGAGATTGCCAATCTTGCCAATGTATCTTCACTGGCTCCTTGGAATTCTGCTGGGTAATCCATTGCGCCAACGCCAAGGATTAATCCTTGACCCTGAACTAAACGTGGAACTGAGTGAACTGTTCCGATAGTTCCTGGATTAGTTAATGAACAAGTCGTTCCGGCGAAGTCTTCAACAGTTAAAGCGCCTTTTCGTGCCTTCTTGACCGTGCTCTCATAAGTAGCCCAGAACTGGCCGAAATCCATCGCTTCACAACCCTTGATTGATGGAACAAGTAATTGTCTTGAACCATCTTCTTTAGCTAAATCAATTGCGATGCCAAGGTTTATATGTTCTGGGTAGCCAATCGCGGGCTTGCCTTCTTGTTCGGTGAAGAAAACATTCATCTCTGGCATTTCGCGCAGCGCTCGAATCATGGCGTAACCGATGATGTGCGTAAATGAAACCTTGCCACCGCGAGCACGTTTTAGATGGTTATTAATTACTGTTCGATTATCAATCATTAATTTTGCAGGTACAGCACGAACGCTGGTTGCTGTTGGAACTGAGAGCGAAGCCTCCATGCTCTGTACGACTCGGCTTGCTACGCCGCGTAACGTTTCAACTCTTGCCGCTGATGGAGTTGCAATCTCTTGAACTGGCTTAGCGACCGGTTGCGCTGGAGTTGGAGTTGTTTGTTGCGCAGGTCTTACAACTTGTTGATTGACCGGTTGTTGCGTTACCGGCTGTTGCAGATTCGCTTGCGTATTTATTTGCGGCGCATGAGAAGCGGTTGGCTCTGAAACTACTTTCTGATCTCTCTTTGGAACTGGCGGAGTTCCATTCTTGCTCGAGCTATTAATCGCGCCATTTATTATTGCGCCATTGGAATTTGCTCCACCATTAACTGAACCTGGTTTGTAACCAGCGAAGAAGGTTCGCCAATTCTCATCAATTGAATTTGGATCTTGCAGGTATTGCTCGTACATCTCATCGACTAGCCACTCATTTGGACCAAATGAGCCGCCAAATTTATTGTCGGGAGTCATACCTGTCACAGAAAGTAAGCCTATCTTCGATGCGCAGCCTTGTTCTACCGAGATCTTGGTTATGCCGAGCGTGATGCATCACTTGATGATGGATAGGTAATGAAAATTGGAAAATTTGGGGTGAGCGACGGGGGTCGAACCCGCGACATCCCGGACCACAACCGGGTGCTCTACCAGCTGAGCTACGCCCACCACGTGTGGAGAAGTCTATCGGATGATTGCGCAACGTTTGCGAGAGGGAATGTTGTCCACATTCTCTTACAAGGCAAAATCGCGTACTCAAAATTTAAAGTATCAAGGGCCAGTGCCATTTACTGAAGAGATTTCACAGAATGAGGCAGGCAGAGATCTGCCATATGGCCCGCTCCAAGTACTACTTGAAGATACAGAGATAGAAGAGATTTGGATCAATTCACCACAACGAATTTTCATTGCGAAAAAAGGGAAGAGTCATTTAACAAACATCGTTTTAACGAGCGATGAAGTCAAAGCCCTTATGGACCGGATCCTTCTCTGGAGCGGAAAACGTATTGATCTATCCCAACCTTTTGTTGATGCTCGCTTACCGGATGGAAGTCGACTCCATATAGCTATCCCAGAAATAACTGCCGAACATTGGGCAATCAATATTAGAAAACATCTATATCGAGGAAAATCAATTTCGGATTTGGTCGATCTTAATGTAATGAATGATGAGATTGCAGAATTCTTAAGAGATGCCGTTGCGCGCAGGCTCAATATCCTAGTTAGCGGATCGACTCAAGCCGGCAAAACTACTTTACTTAATGCACTTGTCAGTTCTATCCCAGTAACAGAGCGAGTCATTACAATCGAGGAAGTATTTGAACTAAAACCGAAACTTCCTGATTGTGTCGCACTGCAAACTCGAGGCGTAAATCTTGATGGAAGTGGTGAAATTGGAATCCGGAGATTAATCAAGGAATCTCTAAGGATGCGTCCATCTAGAATTGTTATCGGAGAGATTCGAGAATCAGAATCCTTAGATCTACTTATTGCTCTTAATTCTGGAATACCGGGAATGGCGACTATTCACGCAAATTCTGCCGAAGAGGCAATACGTAAATTACAAACCTTGCCGCTCTTGGCAGGTGAAAATATAACCCAAGATTTTCTAACTCCAACTGTTGCAAGAGCCATCGACATCGTTGTTCATGTTGGAATGGATAGAGATGGCGAGCGTCGCATACTTCAATTGTTAGCAGTAGGAGAGAGAACAGAAGGAAGCCATATCGATAGTGACGTAATTTACTTTTGGAGTGGAGATTCATATCAGAGTGGAATTGGAAAGATGATGTTTAATTCAAATGAGTGATTTGAATACGTTCCAATTTGGTGAATATTTTTCACCCCTACTCATCTCACTATTTGCAGGCGCTCTAGCATTCCTAGGTTGGAGATACCTAGATCGCGAGATAGATCTAAACTTTAGAAAGCGAAATATCGTAAGGAATATTAAATTTGCAGAAATCTTTTCAATTTTCGTTGTAAGTGGAGCCACTTTTCTGATCTCTCTGATTTTGACTTCTTCCAAGGAGATTAGTTTCTCGATTGCCCTTTTAAGCTCTGCAATACCTTTTATAATCTCTAAGAAGAAGTTTAAAAAATTGGAGCGCGAACGAGAGCGCGCTTGGCCCGAGGCAATTGAGAATATTGTTTCAGCACTTCAAGCCGGTCAATCGATCGCGGAGGCTATTGGCGCCTTGACGCTCCATGGACCAATTCAATTGCGCGCAACTTTTAAGAGAATTCAAGACAGGACTCTATCCGGAGACTCACTTGAGGAATCCATTCTGTTAGAAATTGCTGATCTTGAAAATGCGGTGGCAGATCAAACATTAAATTCGCTACTTCTTGCAAAAGAATATGGTGGACGAGATGTAACGACGACGCTTCGATTGCTCGCTGCATTTTTGCGAGAACAAGATGAAGCAATTGAAGAGATCGAAACTAGATTTGGTTGGGTTAAGAATTCTGCTTTTCTTGGAACTATTGCACCTTGGTTACTTTTGGCGCTCCTTTCAACGCAACGAAATACAGTTCTCGCTTATGCAACACCAGCAGGGAAGACGGTTTTATCTATTGGCGTAATTGCAACTGGAGTTGCATATATCTGGATGGATCGAGTTTCACGGTTACCTGAGCCGATTAGATTGATTGGAGCGTCAGATATATCCGATCGAAATAGATTCGGGACCGATAATTTCAGAGTGAAGTTAAGCGGGATTAAAACCACTCAAGTTAACGCCAGCGACATTCAAGCCAAGAATAGGTAACTTCAATGCTAATTTTCATCACGATTGCGCCGTTGTTGGCTACCGGTATCTGGTTCGTTGTAAGCGAAAGCCTTCTAGGCAGTGAATGGAGTGAGAGTCGATCTAGTAAGGGCTTCTTAAGAACGCGAAAGTTAGAGAATCTAGAGGTAACTTTCACAATAGCCATACTCCTTTTGATATTTTTTATAATTAGCTTCTGGCAGAAGTTTGCATTTCCTATTCTTCTTATTTTGGGAATCGCTATTACCTACTCGATTCAATTCTTAGGACGGCAAGAGAAATTAGCTAAAGAACGAAAGCGAATTTTAGATGGCGAACTTCCGACCTTTATTCAATATTTAACCTTGATGATTTCTTCAGGGTTATCTCCACTTCGAGCTATCGAAATAATCTCCACAGAAAATAACCTAAAAGGTAATAGAAATTTGAACACATCTAGCGCAAGAAGTTCCGTCATTTTAGAAGAGATGCGGCATTTAATATTTCGAATTCAGAATGGAGCGACGATAATCCAGGGTTTAGAGGAGTTTGTTAAGCGCACCGGGACGCAATCGACTCGTCGTTTCGCTAACTCAATGATAATTGCGCTTGATCGCGGTACACCCTTGGTTCCAGTCTTAACCTCCTTGATAAGAGATAGCAGGGTGGATTCAAAGAATGCGATGTTACGAAGTGCCGGAAAAGCTGAGATTGCCCTGATGATCCCTATTGTTTTCCTCTTACTTCCAATCTCTGTTCTATTTGCCCTTTTTCCTTCACTTTCTCAACTCCAAATATTCTAAAGCTCTGGCGGCCATTTAAAACTAATCTTTAGTCGAATCAGACTTTTCCACAGATGAGACTTTTTCAAATCATAAATGTCAGTGATTGGGGATTATTGGGTCCGTTGGATCTTGCTATTTCAACGAGCTCAATAAAGAAAATAGTAAAACCGAGTACGGATTTAAATACATAAGGGGGAGAAAATGAAGTTAGTAAACGCAATAGCCAATCTGGCTTTCGTTATTGAAAGAACTCTAGAGCTAATTGGAAACTCGCTTTTCAAATTAATTCCTGAAGTAGTTCGTAAGAAAATTGTGTTCCTAAACAACGAATACAAGAACCATAGGAATAGATTTCTGCGCATAGGCGAATATCGAAATACTTCAACGACTTTTAAGCCCGCCCTCTCTGAAGATGAGAGGGGAGATGTGCCAGGCTGGGTTCTTGTTGTATTGATGACTACCGGTTTAGTGACCGCGCTTTGGACAATTGCAGCACCGAGGTTGAGTCAAATTCTTAAGAGTTCCCTAGATTCGATGAACAACATCCGCTAACAATGCAGATAGCAATAAATCAAAAGGCTACTGAAAAGCTTAAGACAGATATATCTGAAGCAGGATCAGTAGATGCCGGCTTAGCGTTGATTCCTACAACGTTATTCTTCATAATTTTGCTTCAAATTGTCTTAACTGGATCATGGCAAGTCATGGAACGAGCAAAGCTCCACGACTACGTGATTCGAGAATCAATCTTTGGGGAGATGACAAATAGTCATTTAACCGACGGAGTAATTAACTTGTCGAATCGTGAAGTCGAATCTAAAAAACAGGGAAGTGATTACGGAGTAATTAGTACTTATATCTCCGAGCAAAGAATTCCGGTTTTTGGATCTCTTCTTGCACATCTTGGCATTGAGAATTTCAAATTAAAATTAAGTGCAATCGCAGTGGAGTAAGAATTGTCAAATATCAAAATTTCCGGGCAAGGGACCACAAATAAAACGTATCCTGGGGAGAACGATGAGACGGGTTCTGCGGTTGCCGAATTTGTCTTACTTGCACTTCCGCTCTTTATACCTGCACTGCTTTTCTTTATTGCATTATCAAATTCCATAAATTCAGAGATGGAGACCTCAATGCTGGCTCGTCAAGCAGTATCGGCTTTTGTTGGAGGAGAAGATGATAATAAAGCTCATGCTAGAACCAGGCTCTTACTTAATGAGTATGAAAAGCTCAACAATCTAATCTTTGGGAATGAATCTTTAGAAAAAAGAAATTCAACTTCTGAAGAGATTACTTATTTAGTTGATTGTGAAGCTACGCCATGTATTACGCCTGGCGCCAAGGTGCGTCTAACTTTGTATCTCGGATATTCAGTAGAAAATGAATTAAACGCAATCAACGAATCTCCGGCTTGGGTAGAAAACTTGAGAGATGCCAAAATAGAAAGGCAATCGAATCTGCAGACAGATGCGCTTTCAATTGAAAAATTAAAGGGTCAGCGAAGAGCGATAGCGAGCGCAACTGCATATGTTGATAAATGGCGTTGAGTGTCTCGGGAAGAAGTTGAATCGCACGTACATGGAAGATGATTTCAACCTGATGGAGAAAGCCAGCGAACCAATTAAAATCAAAGAGATTGATAAAACTAGCGAATCACTTCAATTGCATGAAGAAGGTTCAATTTCGCCTTTAATAATCTTCTACTTCTCGATAATGCTATTTCTTACCTTTGTCGTTACAAATATCGGCGCCGCTTATGTATCTCACCGTGAATTAACGTCAAGGACGGAAGCTGCGCTCGGCCTCGCGTCTCCCTCTTTCTCTTCCTTTCCTTCTTCCTCTTTCCTCCCTCTCCCTTCTTTCTTTTCTTCTCCCTCCCTCCCTCTCTTTTCCTTT
>JBJSWS010000210.1:0-5288 GCA_046085985.1 Actinomycetales bacterium | reverse complement strand
AACTTTTTCTACAGCCGGAGCGCTGGTGCCAAGTTCAGGTTCAATTGAGCTAGGCCTTACCGTAATAATTGAGAGATTAGTTCCAACTTTGGCATTGACTGTAAATGAACCACCGAATACAGATTGTGTTGTTGCCAGATCTGCGGCAACGTTAACGGCATCGGTAATGATTCCTGCCTGTAAACGAACGGCTAACCGCCCGGCAATCTCTTTTCCGCGAGCTGATGAGGCAATTAATAAAGCGGCTGGGTTCTCTTTACCTGCTAATTGCGCAATCGCTGAAGTTGCCGCTGCAATTCCATGTTTTGCAATTTCATCATTTTCGACAACGAGTACTTTGGACAAACCAGAATCTGCTAATTGAGAAATTAAAGAATCAGATGCGCCACTTGAGCAAAGTAGGACTCCTACTGATTCACCCGCACGCTTTGCAAAAGTTGCAAGTTCGGCAGCAGTCTTAGAGACCTTGGCCCCATCATGATCTATAAGTACAAGTAACTTTGACATCTTTATACCAACCGCTTCTCTAATAAGTAATCAGCTAATTTTGCGCCACCATCTCCAGCATCTTCTAATTTCACACCCTTCTCGCGCGGTGGTCGAGGTTGGGCATCAAGGACATCGCTCCAGGCTTTTATCTCGCTAGCATTAATCCCTACATCAGCCAAACTCTTATTTTCAATTGGCTTTTTCTTTGCCGCCATAATCCCCTTAAAAGATGGATATCTAGGTTCATTTATCTTCTCAATAACACTTACTACGCAAGGGAAATTGGCGCTCATTGTTTCCACGCCGCTCTCGGTCATTCGTGCAATTTCAACTTTATTTCCAGCAAGATCAACTTTGACTGAACCTGCAAATGTAAGTTGTGCCCATCCCAATAGTTCAGAGAGCATTGCTGGTACAACGCTCATTCGTGCATCAGTTGATTCGGTGCCGCAGAAAACTAAATCAAAGCCACCTTCTGCAATTGTCTTAGCAAGTACTTTTGCAGTAGAAACCGCATCAGAACCTTGAAGTGCAGGATCTGAAATCAAAATTCCAGAATCTGCTCCCATGGAAAGTCCCTTGCGAATTGCTTCGCTTGCTCTATCTGGGCCCATCGAAATTAGAGTGATCGTGTGTTCTGGCGTTTCTTTACCTTCATTTAGAGGTTCAACGATTCGAAGCGCCTCTTCAATTGCGTATTCATCCAAATCATTTAGAACTGCATCGACACTTTCGCGATCAAGTCGACCAGAGACCATCTTCTTCTCAGCCCAAGAATCTGGTACTTGCTTCACACAGATAGCGATTTTCATGTTGGACATGCTACTGGTCGGTAACCACGCCCTCCAATTGAATTACCAACGTTGGCGCAGTCACAATGGTTGGATACCAAAGTGAAGCCAGCCGACTCGGGAAAACTTGGCGCCACTCTTGCGAAGGGAGGCACCAACTTTGCCCTTTGGGCGCCAGCAGCTGAGGCGGTAGAGCTATCTCTCTTCAATCACAATCCAGCCGGAGAATTAATCGAGACAAGATTTGCGCTCACGCATCGCGATGGTCCGATCTGGCATGGATTTCTTGCCGGCATTGGCTCCGGACAACTTTATGGATTTCGAGTTTATGGTCCATGGGATCCCTCTCGAGGTCTTCGCTTTAATCCTGCCAAGATTCTTATTGATCCCTATGCAAATCTGATTTCAGGGGAATTAGTAAGTGCGCCAGAGATCTTTGGGCATCAGGCAGTTGATGAGTTTGGCAATGGCGATTTGGATAAACAAGACCTGCGAGATTCAGCTCGCTTCGTTCCCTTATCTGTAGTCGCAGATATATCAAGACGTGAAGTTAACCGCCCGCGAATTCCATGGAATAAGACCGTTATCTATGAGGCACATGTAAAAGGTTTGACCTTCCGTAATTTAGAGATTCCAGAATCTGATCGAGGAACTTACCGTGCGCTATCGCATCCAGCTGTGATTGCTCATCTACAAAGACTTGGGGTAACTGCTCTTGAGCTACTTCCGATTCATCACTATCTAACTGAAACCTCTGTTAGATCAAGAGGACGAATTAATCATTGGGGTTACAACCCAATTGCATTCTCGGCGCCACATGCAGCTTATGGAGCAACTGATAATCCAATAACGGAACTTCAAGAAACAATCGCAAAACTTCATGAAGCAGGTATCGAGGTAATTCTTGATGTTGTTTATAACCACACTGCGGAAGAAGGAAAATCGGGTCCAACACTCTCATTTCGAGGGATAGATAACAAAGCTTTCTATCGCCATATTGACGAGGATCAGTACGAAGATGTAACTGGTTGTGGCAATACTTTGGATACCCGAAATCCTTTTGTAACTCGAATGGTTCTTGATTCTCTTCGCTGGTGGGCTGAAGTCATCGGCGTAGACGGCTTTCGCTTTGACTTAACTACGGCCTTATCAAGAGCAAATGGTTCGATTGAAACCAGTAGCTCACTTATTTCAGCAATAACCGCTGATCCAATATTGCGTAACCTTAAATTGATTGCCGAACCATGGGATATCAAAGGCTATGCCTTAGGAGATTTTCCTCATCCATGGCGGGAATGGAACGATGCCTATCGCGATGCAGTTAGACAATTCTGGCTCGCCGATTCAGCTCAAGGATTTAGCGCTGGCGTCTCAGATCTAGCCTCCAGAATTGCAGGTTCTGATGATGTCTTTTATTACAGAGGGCCAACAAGTTCAATTAACTTCATAACCGCACATGACGGATTTACCTTAACGGATTTAGTTACCTATCAAGATAAACACAATGGACCAAATGGTGAAGGAAACCGAGATGGCAGTAGCCATAATCGATCCTGGAATCTGGGAGTTGAAGGCCCGAGTGAGAATAGAGAAATAGCGCTGATTAGAGAACGTTTGAAAAAATCTCTTCTTGCAACTCTAATGATCTCATCAGGTGTTCCCATGTTGACGATGGGTGATGAGGTAAGCAGAACTCAAAATGGATCAAATAATGCATATTCATTAAATCCAGAACTAGCGTGGAATGCTCCTGAGAATTTTGGTGGCGGTTGGGCGCTTTCATGGGATAAAACCGATAATGACATCTCAAATTCCATAGCAGCGCTCGCCTCAATCCGCGCTAAGTATTTATCTGAAATTATCGAGGAATTCTTCACCGGCTCTTTTGATCAGGGAACTAAGCGAAAAGATATTGCCTGGTTCCACCGTGATGGACTTGAGATGGGGGCCAATAGTTGGCAGGACAATTCACTTCGCTATCTGGCATTTATGCTCGATGCCACTCATAAGCAGAGTCTTTTTGTAATCTTGAATAGCGATAATGTCGCACAAGATTTCACACTGCCAAATGCAATCTGGGGTGAAAGCTTTAGAACTGTTTTTGATTCAGCTATAGAAGTGAGTCAATTAGCGCCAGATCTGCGAAAGCCGAGCGATCAAACTCAGGTTCAGCCATATTCAGTTCAAATCTGGTTTGTGAACCGCAGCGCTACTTAACCTTGAAAACAACAGTTACTGTAGAAGTGATTGTCTTGTCGATTGTCGCAGTGTCGTAATAACCACCTGCCGAGGTATCAACTGAATCAGGTGAAGTAACTTGGAATGGACCAGAGCGAACGCTCATTACATTTCCAACTTTGCCACCAGTGGCTTCTACGATGGAATCGGCACGAACCCTGGCATCTTCCATGGCTTGCTTTAATAATTCTGGACGAAGTTCGCTTAATTTAGAAACATAATATTGCGGACCGTAGTTAGTCACACTTACTCCGGTTTCCAGAAGTGAACCTAGATTGGTACTTAACTTCAAAACTAATTCAACATTATCTGTTCTTACAGTCACCGAACGGGATGCACGATAACTCAAAATTCTTCCCGTATTAGAACCATTTACCCACTCTTCTTGCGGATAAGCAGACACTGATCCATATTCAATGGCATCAGCAGGAATTCCGCCATTAGTTAAATACTTGACCACAGCATCAACGGCATTTCCGACTTTAGAAACTGCAACATTTTGAGTTGGGGCAACATACTCAGCGTTAAGCGGCCAAACTGCTTTATCGGCTTTCGCCTCAACTCGAGCTGAACCCGTAACAGTAATTCCTTCGCTGGAACGTGCAGCAAATCCGCTACCGACCTGATTTAGTCCAAGCCCCATTGCTAAGGCAACAACCAGTGAAGCAATAATTAATGTAATTGATTTTTCTCGAGTTTCGGTAGTCATACTGGAATCTTATCAGCCAGCGAATCTAGATTTTCTCTACCAAAACGAAATGGCTCCAGTGCAATATCCCACTTCTTTCCCATTAGTTTCTCAATTTCCTCAACAAGATCAACAGTTCTTAAGTTTTCCCGCAAAATGCTTTGAATTTGGTTTTCATTAATTAGCAGATCACCTGTTGATCCAACAGTTCCGTGAAATAAACCCAAATCTGGAGTAAACATAAAGAGCGAACCTTCGCCTGATACTCCTGCAGATTCATAAACCTCAAATGTCAGGTAATGCCAACCCTTTAACGAACTTGCCAGTTTTGCACCGCTACCAATAAGTGAACTCCAAGAGAGTTCGGCTCTTAAAGCACCTGCCTGCAATGTTTGTGGCTGCCAATTCAAAGTAACGGGATATCCCAATACTTCAGCGATACTCCACTCCAAATGTTTTGCCACAGCACGCGGCACAACATGTAAATACAAATATCCATGAGCCGGACCAAATCCGACTTCAGGCAATCTCTTCATCGCAGCTCCTGGGTTAGCAAGCCGCATCTATTGCAGATGCGACCTTCCCCAGCCCACCTGCTTGTCGGATTCTTATCCTGATTTCACGCTCTGTCTAGTGCCATAAAAAGAGAGGACTCGTTATTTAGCGGTTCTTTCTCAGGGTAGACTCAGCACTAGTCCAACGCTTTTCGAATACCGCTTGCTTTTGCTTGTTTGGTCTGGAGAACGGGAAGACTGACAAGCTAGAAAATCTCGTTTGTCCCAATCAAGACTGAAGGAAATAAGTTAAATGGCAACAGGCAAAGTAAAGTGGTTCAACTCTGAAAAGGGTTTCGGTTTCATCGCGGTAGATGGTGGCGGACAAGATGTCTTCGTTCACTACTCAGCGATTCAAGGAAACGGATACAAGTCCCTTGATGAGGGTCAATCAGTTACATTCGAAGTCATCCAAGGCCCAAAGGGTCCACAGGCTGATCAGGTTGTACCTAACTAGTACCCACTTGCTTATTGGGAGCCCCGAGGAAACTTGGGGCTTTCTTATTTCTTAGCTTTTTTCGCAGCTCG